>JAVBSI010000047.1:0-7741 GCA_031556815.1 Eubacteriales bacterium
GTCATGGTTTGGGTCGGGATGACGCAGAGCATGGATGTCATCACCGCCTCCATTTCCTGTAGGCTAACCCCCTGCTTGGCCAACATCCGCAGGTCCTCGGTAGCCTCCGCCACGTCGTATTCCGGCCGCAACGAGCCCTCCAACGCGCCATACATGGCCTCTTGCAGCGGCTCTTCTTCCAGGAATAAACCATTCATCCCCCCGGTAATCATCTCCCGGGACAACTCCAGCGTAAACAAGTCTTCGCTGTTCATGGCGGAAATCAGCCGATAGGGATCCGCCAAGCCGGGATGCAGCAAAATCAACTCATTATTGTGATCCATCACGTATTCAAAGGCGGATTTCAGATACCTGCGGGCCAAGTTTTCCCCCAATCGATCCGTTTGCTCCATCACCTCATCTAAAAAGGTATAGATAGGCTGCGAGCTATGCAGGAAGCCGGCGATATACAAAAGGCCCATAATCATGGCGTCGTAGCGGAATAATAGCTCCTTTGCCTGGGCGTACTGGGGCGTGTCCATCGCCATCAGCAGAGGCTCATGAAGAACCTTGGGCAGTTCCAGCATCCAGTCCTCATCCGTCATGTGGAAGGAGCACCACAGCCTGGATACCAGCGCCTCTGCCGCTCCAATATCATCCCATTCTGTCAGAACGATGCTGCCCTCTTCAATCAATAGCCGTTCCAGCAGTTGGCTTTCACCCTGGGATAGATATAGCACTTCCGTGTCCAGTTGCTCCAACACCCGCTCCCGCAGGCTGTTAACGGTAAAAAGGGTTTGTTGCATTTCCGGCTGGTAATAGGATTTTTCAAATAGGTCTTGTATGTCCAAATCCGTAATTTCCTGAGAAAACAAGCCAATTCCGTTCAGGGCTGACAGCCGCCGCTCGCATGCTTCAAACTGCTTTTCCCGCATCATGCTCATGGTTTTTTCACCCCAATCCATATGAAGGGTCACTTCTCTTAGCATACGGCGACCTCCTTTGCAGCAACAAATTTAAAAATATGGCAGGCTTATACTCTGACCGTCCATCCCATGGTATCCTCAGTCTTGCCAAATTGGATATTCGTCAGGTCATTGTATAGCTGAAACGTAATGGCCCCGATACCTCCATCTCCCAAGCCCACTTCTTCGCCTCGGTAACAGATCTTGTTCACAGGCGACACCACGGCAGCAGTACCGGTACCGAAGGCCTCGGTAATTTTACCGGCTTTCACATCAGCGATAACTTCATCAATGGCGATGCGGCGCTCTTCCACTTCATAGCCCATTTTCCTGCTCAGGATCATCACGCTATCCCGGGTGATGCCGGGCAAAATGCTGCCATTCAGCTCCGGTGTAACAATCTTTTGGTTTTCGTACACGAACATCATGTTCATGGCGCCCACTTCTTCAATATAGCGCTGCTCCACCCCGTCCAGCCACAGCACTTGGGCATACCCCATATGCTTGGCATGGTCGCCGGCCAAAATGCTGGCCGCATAATTGCCACCGGTTTTGGCAAAGCCCACGCCACCGCGTACGGCCCGCACATATTGATCCTCCACATAAATGCCCACAGGGGCGAGGCCGCTGGCATAATACGCGCCGGAGGGCGAGAGGATGATATAGAACAAATATTTCTGGGAGGCGGCCACGCCTAGGAATGGATCCGTCGCGATCATGGTGGGGCGGATATACAGCGAGGCCCCCTCTGCGCTGGGGGTCCAATCCTTATCAAGAGAAAGCAAGGCCAATAAGCCTTTCATACATAGCTCCACATCAATAGGAGCCATGCCCATGCGCTTGGCAGAGCGGTTCATGCGCTCAAAATTGTCTTTGGGACGGAATAACAAAAAGGCATTGCTGGGGGTACGGTAACACTTGAGCCCTTCAAAGATCTCCTGCCCGTAGTGAAATACCGAGCAGGACGGATCCAGCGAAAGAGGGCCGTAGGGATCCACACGAGCGTTGTGCCAACCTTTGCCCTCTTCATATTCGATCAATAACATATGGTCAGTAAAAATTTTACCAAACCCCAGCTTGCTTTCATCTGACGGCTTAGCCTTTGGAGCTGTGATTTTTGTCATTGGTATGTCCATCATCCTGTTCCTCCTGTAGTACCCTTGGTATGCGCAGGCAAAGCAAACCATTTTGCAAAATGCGCTTATGGTCTATTATAGCTGCAAATGCTTATATGTCAAGGCTTTTGCCAAAGCAAAAGCTGGTTTCAAGTGCAAGAAATGGATATAGAATACAAATCAGGCTTATGGCTCTTGTGGCATTGAAACAGTATATATCTTGCTTTCATCATCCAGGGTAAAGGCAATACCGGTCCATTTCTGCGTGTCTTCCAGCGGCAGGTAAAGTATGCCATCCTGCAATAGGGCAACACGTATTTGCATCAACTGCGGCTCACTGTTCTTATAAATCGCAAGGCCGGTGGGGTTTCCATTCGCGTCGATATTGAAGGACAGCCTGTAAAGATCATCCTTGATGGCAAAGGCATATTCCGCGTGCTGTTCTTCCTCTGCTGGGATCATGACAATATTCGCTTCCATCAAAACCCGCAGGAGAGGCACCATCACGGTCTTTTCATCTAGCAACAGCGGCGACAATGGGCTTGGCTCCTGGCCTTCCTCCGCCACGCCTACCAAAGGTTCGTCCTGCCCATCCAGGAGGAAGCTATACCCCTCCATATCGGTGATGATGGGTCCAGTCGGCTTTGGCGTTCCCTCTTGCGGTGTAGCGGTCGGCGCGTCGGTCTTAGGGGTTAGAATGGCCTCCCGAGTGGCGGGCACATCGGTACTTTCATCGTCAAGGGCAGCCACCGGCGCACCGGTGGTTTCAATGGCATCGGATTGTCCTGCCACGGGCGGCGTAGGGGTGGGAAAAAAGGTTGGCGCGGGGGTGGAATCCCCCGGTTGTAACGTACGGGCAGCCGCGGGCTTGTCGGTTAAGCCGACGCTTGGGGTGGCGGTGACTCCATTTTTGGGAGTGGGCGTCACATCCACCGGCGCGAAGACCACATCTTTGCTTTCATACAACACGGTGAGGGTACGCTTGCCGGCAATCCCGTCCGCGCTAAGGCCATGGTAGTATTGGAACCGTTCCACGGCACGGCGGGTTTGATTGCCATAGCGGCCATCAATATCTCCGGTATAATAGCCGAGCTCCGCCAGCCTGCGCTGCAAAGTTTGCACTCCATCTCCCTTATCCCCAACCTGAATGGTCTTATAGGTGGTGTTAGGGGTAATGTCAGGCGTGGGAACAGGGGTGGGCGTGGGTGTGGGCACAGGCGTGGGCGTATTGGCCTGCACGATCGCCGAAGGCGCGATGGTAACAAGCGGTGGCGGCATTTCCTCCGGAGCCGTTTGCACGGAGGATATAAAGACCATGGACATATAAATCAAAATGGTTTTAAGCAGATCCATGGGGAGTTCTCCCTTCTGTATTCGTATCAGCCCGGTTCATGCGCCAAGCCGGCAGGCGATCGATGCGCTTCTTCACGTCTTGATTATTCCGACAGGGGTTTAGACTTTCGGTTGGGCGCCAAACTGAACACGATCCCAAGCAGTTTTTGATGGGTCACCTTTTGTTTGTGGATCATCTCCCGTAGCTGCAAGCATGTCAAGCGATATTCAGCCGCTACCAGCAAAGTTCCATCCGCCAAGCTGCCCAGCATCATCGCGTCCGCATACAGACTAAGCGGCGGGGTATCCAGCAGCACATGGTCAAACACTTCACACGCATAGCTCATAAAAGCCGCAAATGCCTTTGAGCCAACCAGCCAGGTAGCCTGGGACTGGGGATGAAGGTTGTCAATCAAAAACAGATTGTCAACCTGGGTGGGCAAGATGACCTGATCTAAGGTTGCCTCGCCGCTGAGGTGATGCACCAAGTCCCATGCGCCATGGGTGCCAAGCAAGTCGCCCAGCGTGGGGGCACGCCAGTCCATATCCACCAATAGCACACGCTTACCCTGGTCGCAAAGCTCATTGCCCAGCATCACCATCAGGCTGCTTTTTTCTTCCTCTGAACCATAGGAAGCCATCACCACGGAACGGGGTTGATGTCCCTGGTCGTCCCACAAGCTCAGTGAAAGGGTTTTGACCGCCTCAGTACTGGAACGATTCACCCATGGGTATAGAATCCGCGGAAACGCGCCCTTATGATGGAAAAAACGGGACATGTCCTTGCGATAGTCCGGGATGCCGCCCAGCACAGGAGTGCCAAAATCAGTGGCAAAGATATCCTTACCGCCGATGGTTGGCCTTTTCGACACCAGCAAAAAGAACAACAGGGTAAGCAGTAGGAAACTTCCGCCAAAGGCCAGCAGAATTTTTTCCACCCGAATCCACAAAATCGGCTCCAGGGGAAATTGCGCGCGGTTTGCCACAGCAACGCGTTGAAAACCCGCCACATTCTGCAAATGCTCCGAAAAAACTACGCCCAGGGCGGTAACGGCTGTTTGGCACAATTCCGGGTCCGGCCCAGTTGCGCGCAGTTGAATGATATGGGAATCAGCCTCCCCAGCAACGGCAAGGCGTATCTCATCCATGGTCTGGGGCATCAGCTTCATTTCTACTTGCTCAAGGATTTCCGAGTTGCGAAGCAATTGTTTGCAATCCTTGAGTAAGGATCGGTTGCCTGCACTGGATTGCGCAAGGCCCGCCCCCTCGGATGCCACATACAGATCCAGCGTGGACTGATACAGATCCGGCTCGTAAAAATAAGAATAGACCCCCACGGCTGCCGCGATGACAAGGCTTGTCAGCAAGATCCAGCCCCATGCCCGATGAAACTTCCGCCTAGCGGCCCTCATGGCCTGTCCTCCAACCGTATCCATTTTGCACGAGCAAATAACATCCCAATCCAATATAGCATATCACAAGGCACTGCACATGACAAGGGATTCCGCAGACTTGCGCTATGCACCTCTTTTGATATTATTGCTGTGTGTTTATTTCATATAAAGATATAGTAACCAAAGGGGGTTATTTTTGAAAAAAGATTTTTCTTCAAAGACAAGAGGTTCCCCTTTCCTTGTTTGACAATGCATTTTTTTGCAGTAAGATAAAGGTGGTTTGCCGTAAGAAAGGAGTTCTTCGCCCATGGAAATGGATCGACCGTTGTTTTCCATCCTACCCAATCAGAGACAGTGTGAGGCACAGGATCTTTTGCTTTGCTTCCAAGGCAATGAGGTGCTGGTGCGATCAGACGCGGCTGGATTTTGTGTGCCAACTGCCAAAGACGTGTTGCCGCAACTGGCGGGCATGCCTTTGCCCACTTATTTATTCCAGACGGAAACGCAAGCTGTTTATGGAATGGAATTGCCTGGAGATTTGATCCCGGCGGAGATTCCCGGCTGCGCTTTTCAGCCTGTGGCTTGTTTTCGCGAGATGGCCTCCCGCCGCGATAGCTTTGTGCTGATCACGGCTTACCATATGATGGCCTGGATGTTGAATCATCAATGCTGCGGGTTTTGTGGCCAACCCATGCTACCCTCTACCACCGAGCGTGCGCTTTGTTGCAGTGGGTGCGGCAAGATCATCTACCCGGTGATCTCTCCTGCGGTGTCTGTGGCCATCACGTGCAACGACCGGTTGCTCTTGGTGAGAAATACGCGTGGCAGCTTTCAGCACTTTACGTTGGTGGCGGGCTATGTGGAAGTCGGAGAAAACCTGGAAGAAACCGTAGTGCGTGAGGTGATGGAGGAAGTGGGCCTCAAAGTGAAAAACCTCCGTTATGTGGGCAGCCAACCCTGGGGGTTCAGCCAGTCGTTGATGATGGGGTTCCATGCGGAGGTAGACGGTGGCGACCAGATTGTATTGCAGGCGAGCGAACTATCGGATGGCCGTTGGTTTTCCCGCGAGGAGATTGAGCCCAGGCCCCATTCGTTGAGCCTTTCCTTTCGTATGATCGAGATGTTTCGCTCCGGCGTTTTGCCATAAAGCGCAAAAGCCGCTATTCCCATCTGCGTTATCACTACTGCTCATTCCTGGCAGGGTAGCCCAGGCAGATAATCATAAAGCGTTTCACGCAGAAAATGCAACGAAATCACAGCGTATTGGAACAGGGAGAAACAAGTGTTGAATGAAATGGGTGATTCATCTTTCACTTCTCCGCGATGATGCGCTGATGGAAAAAGCATTGGCTATCGGGTGTGCTTCCAAAAGAGCAGAACCGGTATTCGAATGCTTTTGTGTCGTTAAGATGAATGCTGGTATCATGTAGGGCAGAGATTAACTTCACCCTCAAAGCTTACATGTTTATTTGAACACATGTAAGCTTTGAGGGTGAAGTTCCATGCTGTGGGGGGTGTTATTTGCGTTTTGAACCTCAGCGAAACATTTTTTCCATCTCTTCAAACTTTTCATGGGTGATAAGGGCATCATGCTTGGTTCCATGAAGCCTGACCACATAGGTCCAACGCCCATAGGGGGTGATATCCTTCACTTGACTGAGATTGATGATGTAGCTTTTGTGGCAACGAAGGAAAACATCGCTTTGCAGGCGTTCCTCCATCTCCCCTAAGGTATCCGCCGTCACATAACGGCCTTCCCCCACCGTGTAAATAACCGTGGCACGGTCTTCCCGCTGCACTAGCAGGATGTCCTTGAGATCAAGGAAGCTGACGCCGCCTCGATGGTGCAACATCATGCGGCCATTGACGGCTTTGTTGGCGCTGGATAACTTGCTGGCCAACGTTCTTCCACCAGCCAGGGAAGCACGATCCCTGGCCCTTTCCAGGGTTTGCACCACCCGCTCCATCTTAAAGGGCTTAATCAGATAATCAAAGGCATAGACTTCAAAGGCCTCGCCCATATAGGATTCATGGGCTGTGGCAAAGACGATCATCACGGCAGGATCCATGTCCTGAATGATGCGGGCGCATTCCACCCCGGATGCCTCCGGCATTTCCACATCCAAAAAAACCATGTCCGGTTTGTGGGTTTCCATTTGCTCCAGCGCTTGCTGCCCATTGGCCGCCTCGCTCACTACAGTGCAGCCATCCACTTTGGCCACCATGCGCCGCAGGATATCACGCATGGCGGGGTCGTCATCGGCAATCAGAATGCGCAGCGCGTCCATTTAGCGCCTCCCCATTTTTCGTTGCGCAGGCCTTGCAAGGATCTCGCTCATCACCACACCCTGTATAACGGAATCTCGATTCCAAGCAAGCGGCAAGGTTTTGGGTTTGGGTTCGGCATCCAAATGGAATTGGGGCAGCGGTGCAAATTGAAGCCGACGGCCATGTTCCAACGTAGGATCACAATCATCCATGCCCTCCATGGAAGAAACGCCCAAGCTGCCTGTATACCCCTCTCCCAAAGGGGAAAAGCCTAAGCTGCCGCTACCCCCATACCCCTCTCCCAAGGTGGATCCTTCCCCATCAAAAGGGCGGTATGTGCTGGCCATACTCGTCATCGGAGCAGGGCTGGGAGGCTGGGGCCGCTTTTCTTCCTTCCTTGGAGTCGCTTGGAACGGGTCTCCAAAAACCTCTCGCCAGGATTGGGAATCCCAGGTGGATGGATTGGCGGGATTCCAGCTTTTTGGGCCGCTTTGTCGCTTAGGCGCCACTTCGGAACCAGTCTCAGATTCCGCGTCCTTTGCTGCCGGCTGCTTTTTGCGCTTGATGGCTTTGAGAAAGGAAGAAAAAGCAAAAATCGCAATCAATGCACCAATCAAATCACTCACGGTTGTCACCTCCCCAGTCAGCGGCGGGGCCTAATGCCCCGCCGCAACAAAGTGCCGATACT
>JAVBSI010000018.1:0-38844 GCA_031556815.1 Eubacteriales bacterium
TGGTGGGGCTTTTTCCGCCGACTCATCTACATCTTGGCCCCTATCTCCTTTGCCCTGTTTGATATGAGTATTGTCCGGGTGGATTTTTGGGAAATGCTCATCTTTTGGGTTCCCAGCCACTTCCTGTATAGCCTGGCCATGGGACTGGTATCCTCCGCCACCCGAACCCAGCGCTGGGGGCAAATCATCGATACCATTTTAATGCCCCGGCTCATCGCGCCTGTATTTTTGGAATCTCTGGGCATCCGCATGAAAAAATTCAAGGTGACCCAGAAGACCAAAACCAAAAAGGATCATAGCTTCCAGTATGCCTTGCCCCATCTTTTGCTATTGGGATTGTCGGTGGCAGGACTCCTTCGCTTTGTGCACGGTAAGTTTGGCATGGCGCTGATTTATAGCAGCGTCATCCTTTTCTGGCTCGCCTACAACCTGGTCAATCTCATCTACGCCATCTTTTTCATGATGAGCCGCCCTCAGCAACGTAAACACGAACGGTTTCTCGCCCAGGAAGAGTTGACCCTATTCTTTGAAGGTCGCAGCCTTACCGCGACCACTTTGGATATTGCCGAGGGCGGCCTATCCTTCGAACTTCCTTATCCCCTGTATCTGCCGGATGACCGGCCTTTGGCGGCGCAGTTGAAAACAGATCGGGAGGAGGTTACTTTTTCCGGTGAAATCATCGATGTACATCCCCACGGCATGGCCTGGCGTTATGCCATGCGGATTACAAAGGTACCTCTTTCCCAAAAGCCCGGCCTTCTTCAAATCATCTATGATCGCTCTCCCGCCTTGCCCACCAAAATCAATCCCTGGGTTACCGCCGTGGACGATTTCATCAACAACATGGTCTATCGCATAAAAAAGCCCTTGCCGGAAAAACACACCCTTCCCCGGGTACCCATGGACATGGAGATTGAAGGAAGCAATGGCATGCTGATTCGCCTTGTGGACTTTAACTATCGCTTTGCCACGGTACAATTGACCCAAAGCTCAGAAGACGCCGACCGGCTCACCCTGCCGCTGTCCGACGGTCTCACGCTGCGTCTTTCCACCCCCGTTCCCTTTCCCGGCGGCAAAGGAGGGTTTTATCTCTATGCGGTCACCAACTTCCGAGAGCTGGCATACCACCCCGGTATGCCTAAATTTTTGCAGGCGCGTCTCCATCTTTATCAACTTCGCAAGCGGGAAAGCGCAGAAATGAACCATCCCCTCCGCCACCCCATCCCCAGTCAGGCCGATGAGAGCCTGACAGCCTAACCGCCTGGAGGTGTGTCGATGAATCTTTTTCTTACTTTGATTCGGTTCGCCCTGTTTTGCCTGTCCACGGCAGGCTATGCCATGCTGCTCATGTACCGGCTGAAGGCCAGCGGCCACGCTGCCTGGGTGGTGAGCCTAAGCGGCATCAGTCTGGCTGTTTATGTTGCTGGGCTTTGTAACGTTCTCAGCGAAGTCAGCCAGATTGTTTTTTTCTTTGGCTGTGTTCTGGCCGTCAATTACATTGTAACCCGGGAAAAGAACAGGCTTTTTTCCTTTTCCCACGTGAATCTGCTGAACCTTGGTTTTGCGCTGATGGTGGGAATCCTTTTTGCTTCCTTATATCATTTTAAGCTATTGCACTATGATGATTTCTCCCACTGGGGGCTGTCGGTGAAGACCTTGCTGGTAACCCACACCTTCCCCGGAGCGGAAACCGCGCTGATCGACTTTAAAACCTACCCCCTGGGCAGCACCTCCTTTTTATATTATTTTTGCACCGTTGTGGGTCATTCCCAGGGGGTTATGCTCATTGGTCAGGCCATGCTGATTCTTAGCTGCTTTTATGCCATGTTCGGCGTTGTGCGGGACTTTCGGCGGCTGATGCTATCCGCCTGTTTGGCCACGCTTCTTTCCTTCATGAGTTTTTTCAACAAGTCCATCCGCATCGATACCTTGCTGGTGGATTTTCTGCTGCCCGTTCTGGCCCTGGCGGCCTGCGCCGTGATGCTGGAATTCCGGCACCGTATAGGCAAGGCCTGCCTTTTTTCCGCGCCCCTGGTGGGGCTGCTTGCCATAACCAAAAGCGCCGGCCTTTTTTTCGCGGCCATATGCTACGGTTTCCTTCTTCTATTGGCTCTCCGGGGCAAAGGATTTTCCTTACGCTTTCGCAGAGTCTGCATGGCCTTGCTTTGCATTGTCCTGTCCCTATTGCCTTTTATGGCCTGGGAGTTTCACACCGGGGCGGAGATGGTTGAAACCCAAAGCAAGCACACCATGAGCCTAACCAATTTTACCCAGGTGTACGGCGAAAAAACGCCGGAGATCACCCAGGAGATTGTAACATCCTATTGGGCGGCTGTTTTTAGCTCGGGCGGTCAAACCTTTATGGCCGTCGCCGGGCTCAACGCCGCCTGTCTTTTGACCTGGTTTCTGGCCCGGGTTTTGCTCAAGCGGAAGTGGCGGCTTCTTCGCTGCTTGATCTGCCTGGATGTGGCCCTTGCCCTCTATGTGGCGGGCGTTTTGGCCATGTACCTGTTTACCATGCCCACAGCGGAAGCCCTCATTTTGGCCGGACTGGAGCGATATCTTTCCAGCATGGTGATTTTCGTATTGGGGATGCTGGCCCTGTGCCTGACCATGGATCTGGAGGATTCCCTTCATGTGCAGATGGGAACGGCCCGGGATGTGCGGGCCTATAAAAGTATTATCACCAAAAGCCTATACCAGAACGCCACGCTCTTTTTCTTATGCGTGCTCAGCCTTTTATTGATTTCGGAAATCAATGAAATGACCGCCACCCGCCAGCCCTATGAATCCTCCCTGCCCGGACGGGTGGAGGCGCTCGCTGGGGATCAATGGGAACTGAGCGACAGGCGGTACCTGCTGCTGGCCACGGACACGAATCGCCAGATTTCTGACTATTATGTACAATACATTGGCCGCTATTTCCTCTTTTCTCCTCATGTGGACGCCAGCGGGGAAACCGACCCTCAGGCCCTTTCCCAAATGGCGAAGCAGTATGATTATATAGTGGTGGTGGAAACGGGCGACCTGGAAAAAGCACATCCAGAGGTGATCTGGCAAGAGGCACTGATGCCCGCAGACCTCTTTGCCCGCCAACTTTCTCCTGACTAGACTAATTGTTCAGGGTAAGTCATGGGTACACTTCCTTTGTTCCAGCGCAATTCAAAAGCTACGATCGGCCTGCCAGCCGCCCACGCATATCCCGTAGCACCCGCTCCAGCTTCCCCGCCCGACCATGGGTATGCAAGCCTATGTGGTGGCTTTTCACACCGCTTTTGCGGTTTCCGTGATTGGGACATTTCAGGTTTGGACATTTGCAGTTGGGATTTGTTTGGGTCATAGGGTGACACCTGCCATTTTTGTTGATGATCCCATTATGGCACACCCAACTCGCAGTTCCGGAAAAGGATCGTCACCGTCCAAACCCTAAAGGCTCGCAACTCAGCTACACCCTCTGAGATCACATCGCTCCGGACAGCTTTTCCGCCGGAGCCTTCACCTTTCGAATGAAAACCCCGCACAAGGTCGCTAGTGCGCTGATGATCAGATTCCCCCAGCAAAAGAAAGCATAGGGCGCAAAGGCAGGACTGCTTAGCCCGAACAGGTGCATATAAAAGATGCAGCTGGTGTTCCACGGAATCAGGGGGATCATTAGCGTGGTAGAGTCCTCCATGGAGCGGGACAGCATGCTTCTATGGATATCCCGGTCATCAAACACCCTGCGGAACATGCTGCCCATCAGTACCTTTTGACGGTCAAGGTCACTCCATCGTCAAGCCCCTGGCTCTCATAGGGCAGTCCCAAAAAGTAATAGGCCACAAGGCACAGCGCAAAAGTGGGCAGGGCTGTTTGTGCCATTGCCCGCACATGGCTGAATATATTGATCTCGCTGGTAGTGGAGGCCAGGATGGTGGTATCGGAAAGGGGCGAGAGCTTATCACCAAAGATAGCGCCGGAAATCGCCGCGCCTGCCATCATGGGCAATGGGATTCCCATGCTGACGCCAATGCTGACGCAGGCAATCCCGACGGTTCCCGCCGTGCCCCAGGACGTGCCGATGCACGCGCTGAGCACCCCGCACAGCAGGAATGTCAGAGGCAAAACCGCCTTCATGTTCATCAGCCCAAGACCGTAATAGACCAGCATGGGAACAGTCCCCGCATGAATCCATGTGGCAATCATCACACCGGCGGCAATCAGGATGATAGGCGAAACGATGGCCTCCCGTATTCCTCCCAGCATCCCCTCTTCGATTGTCTTGTATGGCACTTTGCGAGTCAGGGAAATCAGCATCAGAAGCAGAATGTTAATGATCAACAGAACAATCACAGACACAGAAAACTGAATCCCTACGGTCAGGACAAGGGCCATCAGGCCCATCACAAGTAAGGATACGAGCACGGTTGGCTTCTTGTTGGCTTCATTCGTCAATAAGGGTCCTCCAGTCTTTTTTCAATAATGATGATTTTTCTTGCTTTGTCTGTTGCCATTATACCATATCACATAGGTTTCGACCGTTTCATAATATAAAAATAACCTGCCCAGTGAGTCGCAGTGACTTGCCTGGCAGGTTAATTGATGGATCATATCCAGACTTGCCGCCCCCCTATTTTCGTGTATAATCAACTTAAAATTTCATCATCAGGAAGCTCTTTATTATGACCATCTTGTATTTCACAGCCACCGGCAACAACTTGTATATCGCCAAGCGCATCGGCGGCGAGCTGGTGTCGATTCCTCAAGCCGTCAAGAAGGGCGCATACGATTTCAGCGACGATAAAATCGGCATTGTATTTCCGGTATACGGTTGGGCCGTACCGCCCTATGTAGAGGCTTTTTTACGCAAGGCTACACTTCGAAGCAACTATCTCTTTGCGATCCTGTCCTATGGCATGCTGGATGGCGCAGCCTGCACTCATCTCGCCACCATTGCAGCCGAATGTGATCTTCATTTCGCTTACATCAACACCCTCAAAATGGTCGATAACTATGTGCCAGGTTTTGACATGCGCAAGCAGCTGGAAACCATCCCCAAAAAGCGGATTGACAAGCATCTGGACGAGATGATTGCAGATGTCCAAAAGTGTGTCCATCGCTCTCCAAAAGATTCTTGGATCGAAAAGCGAATGACCAAACGGCTACACATGGCAAGTCAATTCGCTATCGGCCCCGGCGTCGCCAAAGGCTTCAGTGTAGAGGATTCCTGCACCCATTGCGGTACCTGTGCCAAGGTTTGCCCCACAGACAACATCGTTGCGAGCGATGCCAAACCTACCTTTGGCGATGAGTGCCTCAGCTGCTTGGCCTGCACCCAAAATTGCCCGCAGAACGCGATTCGAGTGGTAGGTGAAAAGAGCCGGGAGCGTTTCCGCAACGGGCATATTACCCTTACTGAAATTGTGAAGGCGAATCAATAGCGTAGTAATACAGGATTGTGGTGAGAAGCTCCATTTCCGAAGATCCTTCTGAATCTCGCTATGATTTCATGATTGGCTCTATACGGGACGGAAGCATTCCTGTCATAGCCTCATATGATATCATCTTTGGTGAAAGGCAGGGGTATGTATTCACTCCCGCCTCCCCCGTGACGGTCTTTGCGGACACGTGAAATGGGTTGAACGGTCAAAAGCTCTGGAGGAAAAACGGCGCTTTTTTTGCGTATGGCAGGAAAATAAACCTGCATTTAGGTGAAATGCCATGGTTCGCTTTGCGTGTGGTTCGTACAATGGGCGCAAGGAGCTGAGCGCTTTGGAGGCGTTTACAAAACGATACGAGCCGAGCTTCTCTACAGAAGGGCGCCTCTTTACATTTTATTGTGATCTATGCGGAAGCGGCTATGTGACGCCCCCGCTAAACCCAGGCAAGGATGAATCCGACGGGGACCTTTTTGGCAGAGCGCAGGCGGAGGCAAAGCTGCACTTCAATCGGTGCTCCCGGTGCCTGCAATGGGTCTGTGATTGCGATTATGTAGTGGAACTGGGGGTTTGCAAGGCTCGTGCAGAGAACGGCGGGTGAAACCTATGTGTTTACATAGGTGGTTTTAAGGATACCTATGCAAACAAATGGCTAGCTTTTTAGTCTGCTTTGCTCTATTTTCATCCCATGCGGACAGTGTGTCAACTCTCCCCCAATCGTGTGAAAGGAAGGGTTCAATATGAAAAGATTAATCGTGATTCTCACGGCGTTGCTGGTTTTGCTTACGGGGGTGTTGCCCCTGTGGGCGACCGCAGAAGAAATGTCGGCAGACGACTGGTGGGAAAGCTTAGTCCCCGATAGTGCTTTTGATACCAATCAAAGCCCAGAGCAGGAACAGCAATTTGAAAAGGATTTGCAGGATGTACTAAAAGATATCCTGAAGGTGGAACCGGCCACGGGTGAGGAGGATGGTTCTAAGGATGACGCTGGCTTTTTGGATGAGGATATCCGCCGCGTCACCAGCCAGGCCTATGGGGGCAAAACTGAATATGCGAAGATTGGGGACTGGACGGTGAGCCGCGGATACCTTGACGACCGCTACTGTCTGATCGGCCAAAAGGATGGCTCCAGCCAGCGTGTGGCACTTTCAACCAACGATCCCGTATCCTTTGTTCCGGCGGGCGATAGCGTTATTTACTACGCTGAGTATGCGAAGGGTAAGTTTGACTGGGTCATTCATAACCCGGATGACGACGGCCCCATCCGTCTGGCGCTGGATGCGGATGACGACGCCTTTTTTGCTGATGAGCAATACATCTGGTATGTTACCCAAAAGGGCGGGGAGACCAGGATCTGCCGTTTCAGCCGCTTGGATGAAAAGAAGGAAACCATGGGATCTACGCCCAGCCATGTCTATACGATGCTGAAAAATGGAGCTGTGCTGGTGTATGATTTTGACGAAGAAACCGTACAGCTCTTTAGGGACGGGCGCTTTACTACAGTCTATCAGGGTGCGTTTCAGGCGATCGCTACCTCCGGGGGTGGCATCTGGCTGGAACGGGATGGAGAATACGGCCTTCTCGTGGATGGGGAACTGAACTATATGCTCCCCGGTCACATCATGGGAGGCGCGGGCACAAGTGATCAGCAGGTGCTGCTCATCGCGCCGTATTTGGACTCGGACACTCTTGATGTGATGATGTTCAATGATGTTTATCAGGCCTATGCATATGTAGGCGCAGTTCGTTCCTCCAATAATTCGAATGTGGAGATCGCGGCGGATTCCATCACTGTTTGGGGCGCGCAGGAGAGTTTGATCTTCGACATTCCGGAAGTGTCCTATTGGTATCCCTACGGGCAGACCGAACCTAAGGCCACGGACGATGAGCCCCCCCTTTCCCGTTGAAGATAACCCGGCTGGGCAGCAAACACCTCCCAGCAAGAGCGAGGCCTTTTTCTCCACGGGCGGAATCAACGTATATTCCCATACGCCAGGAGGCGGCAGATCAACATATGGCGTTAGGCGGCGTGGAGCTGGAGTATGACTGTTGGCGCACGCAGGATGACCCAGAGGTGCTGATGCTTGATTTTGCTGTTGATCCTTTGCTTGATGAAGGTATTCGGCGGGAGATTCAAAAAACTGGTACCCTGATGCATGCGCAGCTGCATGTGGCGGGACTGGACCTGGATGCAAGCGCGGTGGAGGGTCTGGCGGCGCTGCGGGATTTTGCCCGGCTTCGCGTGCTATCCCTGCGGGACAATGCCGTTTCCGACCTCTCCCCGCTGTCCAATTTGTACTACCTGGAGCAGCTGGACCTGAGCGGGAATCAGATCAACGATCTTTCGTCGCTTTATGGCTTGACCCAGTTCAAGGAAGTTCGGCTTGAGGGCAATCCTGAATTGACCCAGACCGATATCGACCAACTGCGAAAGGCGCTGCCAACCACTAAAATCAGCGGGCGGACGGCACGCATGCCTCTGCCGATGCATCTGGCATGACGCCCTGCCAGGTGACCATGCACGACCTGACGGTGACCTTCCCTGGGCAGGCAGAGGAAACGCAATTCATCCAGGGCGGAGAGGCGCTGTCTCCGGGAGACAGCATTCACGAATATAAGCTGGTTCTGCCAAGCAGAGGAACGTATTACTTTGTGGAGTTCGGCCTGAAGGGCTGGCAATACCCCATTGCCTCACCCAAAGGCATGGAGGATGCCTTCGACCCGGGTAGACGGCGGAAAGGTGCACGACTTTCCTATGGACAGCGGGCACATGTACCATTGGACGGAGTATGTGGATGACGGGCAGCGGTGCCGTCTGGTGTATGACGCTGAAACGCTCTGCTGGTTGATCGCGCCTGACGACGCGCAGGGCGAGGTATTCCTAAGCTCCATGACATTGACATGAGGAGGATGAACCACGCGGGTGGGTTCATTGCAGCGGCTCAGCGCGATGGGCTGCGCGTTGCTTCTCCTGTGCCGCAGCGCGCTCAGATTGCTAGCCCTTCAAAGCTATGAGGATGGCGATAACGAGAGCACGATTGATCGGTTCGGCCAAGGACGAGGAAATGATTTTTGAGTAGCTGGGTGAAGGGCTTGGCGTGCCATCCTCCGCCTATGTGGACGAAGGAAAGGTGCGCGAGCTGCCGGCTGGTCTATGACGGGGAACTGCTGAACTGACTGATTGCGCCGCATGATGACCAGGGCGAGGCGTTCTTCAGATCCATGATGTGCAAGTAAGGGAGGAGATTGGATGCGACGGTGGTCGAGGGGCTTTGCGTGTGTCGCACTGTGCTTGTTGGGGGCGCTTCTTTTGTCGGGCACGGCGCTGACGGAGGGAAACGAAAGCGCGATGGGCGCGCTGGAACGGCAGGCGTGGCAGGCTTACGAAGAGGAAGACATGACGACGGTCTTTGCACTATGCGAGCAGGCCATTGAGCAGGACCCGAAAACCGCGTGGGCGTATGTGATTCAGGCATATGCATACTGGCTGGATATCAACAATGAGGGAGCCCTGACCATCCTTGAACAGGGGATTGCCCGGGGGGCGCATACCGCAGAAATATACTATGAGCGCGCGCGTATAACGCGGCTGCTTGGCCTGACGGAGCAAGCGCTGGAGCATATCAAAACGGCGATTGCTCTGGACGATACCAATGCTGACGCCTACTGGCTAGAGTTTTTGATTCTGCAAGAGCGAGGATGGATCGATGAAGCGATTGATGCATTCGACGAAATATTCTCAACAGTGGATAGCATAGATGCCGCTGAGTCGGGCGCCTTGCGCCGCGTACACATGGAGTTCATGCTGAGGGAGCTCCAGGGGGCGACTGAATTTGAGGAGGCTTCCGAGTATTACCTGCGTTGGCTGAGGCAGAATCCTCAGGAGGCAGAAAAGGAGCAAACCATGCTCCTTGCCGAGGACCGGTACAAAAGCGGCGCATACGAAGAGGCGATCGATTTATATGAGGAAGCCGCCGGGGACAGTCCGCTCATGGTGGGGATCGGCATGCACTATGTGGACGCGCTGGTGCGGCTTGGGCGCTACGAAGATGCGCTGGCGGTGGTGGAGCAGGACATCGGCAACTTCAGCGAATGGGAGATGGAGGACGTCCTGCTGGGGGACGTCTATGCCGCCATGGGTGATCTGGAATCGGCACAGTATCACTATATGACCGCACTTGAGGAGTTCTATGCCGGGAACTTGCCGGGGCAGCGCCTGGCTGCCTTGGAGGAGCGCATTTTATCCGATGCGCTGGTGGTGTTTCAGGAGCCGCGCTGGGCCGGGTATGCGCCGGTGTCGTACGCTTACAACGAAGAAAGCATCAGTCCCTCGGTGATCTTCGTAGTCATGCGCAGGGGAGACCATAACGTGCTGTGCCTGGTGGAGCGAAAGGTGAATGAGGGATATGTGCTGACATTGGAAAGCGACAAGGCGGTCTACCAGGGAAACAGCACGCCGAAGATGTTCTACGATGGTCACATGGACGGCTATTTGCTGTGCCGATACCCGATGGAAGGCATGGACCATCAGCAGCCCTATGAGCAGGAGCTTGAGTTTATCTGTGACGAGGATACCGGCGAATGGCGCTTCGACCGCATGGCATACTGCTTTCGGGAAGCGGAAGACCGGTACAGCGATATCAGCAAGCTGGCGATGGATCCGATGGATGGCCGCCTTGCGCTGCAGTGGCACTATTATGACTATCGACACAGCTATCTGGATGAGGATGAAGCCCCCCTTGCCGACATGGCCTTTGAAGCAGGCGACTACGCGCTGGAGCGCTTTGACCTTACGCGCGTAAACAAGGATTTTGATGCGCTCCGTCAGCAGGGAGGAATGGACCCGATTGCGGGCGATAGGGGGATGGGCGCCCAGTTGGATGGGCCCCAAGGCAAAGCGGAGGGATTTGATCGCACACCTTACGATGACTATGTGCGTACAACCTACCCCGGTGAAGCGGGCTCTGCCTTGACCGTGCCGGAGGATCTGGACGGCGATTGGACTGGGTGCGATGAAGTGGTCTACCGCGTGGGCGAGGAGAGGCTTTTAGTCCTTCGGCTGCGGGAGGGCAAGGTGGAGCAGGCCTGCCCATACATCGACTTTCGCGGATATGGAGCCACGAGCGCCCAGATCGTCCGGATGCAGGGCGCGGAGGGAAAGTATATCCAGCTGAACCTTGCGGACGGGAAGGATTTGCAGGGGTTCTGGCTGATGCGGCTTGAGGAAGGGCTATACGAGTTTGTGGAGTACAGCGCTTGCTCTGGCCGGGAGGGCAAGGACGAGATGGTCGATTCCGACGGGGACGGCTTCTATGACGGCTACCGGAGCGAGCGCAGGTCGCCGGAAGAGCTTGAGTTTGTTGTCACGCGGCTTTTCCACTGGGATAAGGATCATTTTGAACTGGAAAGCGTGGAGGGGTATACGCAGTCGGAAGCCGTGAAGTACGCGCCGGAGGATGCCGCCCGGGAGTATCTGGCCGCCACATTGCTGCACCAGGAGGGGATCGGCGGCATGGAGTCAAGGATGGAAGAGCTGTCGGCAAAGGGATTTCGCGCAGAGCTTGACCCAGCGCTGCTTGTACATTTTCGCGATTGCTGGACTCAGCGGGATGGGTATGACATGGCGCAGACCGTACAGCAAGATGATGGCAGCAAAAGCACGGTCTACATCCATTTGCGCAAGGACCGCAGAGCTTTTGCCGAATTTGTGCTCGTCGTGGAATTCGACGGCTATACCTGGCGGATTGCCGCGCTTGTGGGAACGCCGCTTGACCCCGCCGAAGCGGGATAAGCAATGAGGGGGGATGGACATGAAGTGGCTCAATCGTGTCAAGGAGAATTGGGGCCGCCAGGGGCGGGAAGAGGCGTGCGCCGCTATTCATCCGCCCCAGGCTGACTCCATGCCGGTATCGACGCAGTTGCGGCCGCCGCTTACCGACGCGGAGCGATTCCAAACGCTCTCGCCCCGGGAGCGCCAGGTGTTCAACGGGTTGCTGGCAGGAAACAAACAGCGGGAAATCGCCGTGTTGCTGCGGGTTCGACCCGCCACCATCAGCTTTCACTGTACTGCGCTGTACAGGAAGCTGGATATCCATGACAAGGCGCACCTGTTTTTGCGATACGCACGGTTTCTGGCGGGAAATGAAAAATAAGAAGGTAAACGGTTGAGTTGCGGTTCGGGCCCGTGGCCGGTCTGGTTTTCATGCGTAAAAAGCAAGTGATAGTAAGGGGTTTTGATGATGAGGAGTTTTAAGAAGATCGGATTGATCATTTTGGCGGTTTCCGTGGTGACGGTGGGGGTCATCTTTGGCGGCGTGTATCTGGGGCTTCAGAAAGCGTCCAACATGAAGGTGTACGACCTTGGGGGTGATGTGCTTCAATCGGTCACCGCGCTGGTGGGTGAGCGCAAGGCGACGGGATACGCCGCCAGCGTGGGCACAGAGGGGAGCTCGATCACGATTGAGTATGAGAGCGGCACTGTATTTGACGACCTGGTCGCATACACCGACTATCTGACCGAGGAAAAAGGCTTCATCCATACCCAGGACATGAACCTGGGGATGGTGCCCGGAAGCACACAACTTGGCGCCGTGTCGGAGGATGCGGGGCAGATTATTGTGGCGGATATCGACTATACGGATTCCCGGTATATGCTCATGTTTCTCAAGGTGGAAGGGACGCTGACCCCCCGCTAATTCACCCCGCAGGAGGACAATATGTTAGAAATCATTGCGCTGGTGGCCATTGCCAGCCTGGTCTATTTTTTGGTGCGCTATATCATCGCTTATCTACGCAAAAAGCCGCAAAGATCGTATCTGATGGGCTTTGCCGCATCCCTCACCGTGTTGTCGCTATGCACCGCGTTTCTTCCGTCCAAACAAGAAGATGTGCTCGCCATGAACAAGCAGGCGGCGGTGCAGCTTTCAAACCGCATGGGATCACCGTTCAGTATCGCCTATCCGCAGGACTGGGAGGAGATACCCTTTGCGACCACTGACATGAAAATGGCCGCACCCAAGGAGGCACAGAGCGTCTATCTGGCCGTTTCCACGGTGCTGGGCGAGGGAGAACGGATCGCCCAGACTGACGAAAAGCAGCTCAAGCTGCAGGTTGACGCCAGCCTAAGCTGCGAAGAAACGCAAGTCGAGCGGCTGGAACACGTGACTATCTCCGGCGCGGAGGCGGTGAGGGCGGTATACGTCACCGCCGACGAGGATGCGCCGGAGAAGAAAACCCTGACCTATTACACCCTCGTGCGTGACGGACAAAATGCGCAATTGTTCCTGTGCGACTGTCCGGTGGAACTGCGCGAGCAATACGAGCCGATTTTTCAGCGGATGGCCAATTCCATTTACTTGTTAGAACCGCAGGCATTGGCGGAGAACACTGCGGCCCAGCGCGGCATGCCCCTGATTGGAACAGATGAAGATTTGCGCTGGGCCGAGGTTGTGAAGAAGAATCCCCCGATCCTGCTGACCGTGGAGGTCAAAGAAGGGGATGCGCGGGAGCTTTTGACCATTGAAAAGCAGGCGGACATTTTGGCCTATGTGGAGGCGCTGCGGGAGGTTCGGGTGGATATGTCGGCGTCGGTCCGGCTTCAAAACATGGAGCTAACATCCACTACCTATACGTTCACCATGCCTGATGAAAGCAAAAGGGCATTCACCTTTTTCGCGGATCCAGACGGGGCTTTGTGGCGCAACGGCGCAGATATCGGCCATCCGGCCACCGGTCTGGAGGCGCTGGAAGCGTTGAATAACGGGGTGCGCTGATACCGGCCATGCCGGCTTGCAAGATCCGGCTGCAAATCCATCATGATGTTTTGGAGGAGCAGGAGGTTTTCGTTATGAAGAAAAGGTACCGGTTCACAGCAATGGTGTTGCTGATGCTCGCCGTGCTGTATACGCAAGCCGCTGCCGCGCAAACCACTGACGCGCAGGGAGGAAGCCCCGTTCCCGGCGTCTCGCTGGAGGCGTTTGGCGAGGCGCTCATGGAGGATCGGCTTCAGATGACGCCCGTCGCCTGGACAACGCAGGTGGACACCGAGGAGAAGGCGATGCCGCTCTCCCTTTCTCCGGACGGCAAAACGCTGCTGGTGATGAGCGTGGCGGGACCCAGGCTGTTTGATCTCTCAGCGGATGAGTACACTCGCCTCATCGTGCCTGATTGGAAGCAGACAAACCTCCCTGTGGAGGCGGTTCAGCAGCTTTTTGCGACCCCGGAGGCGAACGCCATCTCCTGGTCGCCGGACGGACGTTACCTGTCCTTTGCTTTTCCGGCCAAGGTATACCGCACGCTGGTCGGCGACGGCAACATCTGGATCGCGCATACCAAAACGGGCGTCGCGAAAGCCCTTGTAGAACTGCCGCCCAAAATCAATATGATCACAGGGTTGCCCCCGGAAGGCGTCCCTGCCCGGGCAGTGTTCGATTTGGTGGAACCGGTTTTGTACTATGAGCGCTTTATGGACGCACGGGAAGGCGGGGATATAAGTTGGAACCGCTTCTACCGCTATGACCCCGAAACCGGGCAGAGCACGATACTGGCGGGCGGAGTCCCAGTCAATATGGTAACCAAAGACTATCGCCTGTTTGCGCAGGAAGGGAGAGTTTTGACCAGCGTGGCCAGCTACTCGGCCGAAGGGGAAGGCGCGGGATACGCCCTTTTGTCCATGGAGGAGGATACGCGCTACACCTTGACCCAGGAGGGAGCGGGAGCGGCCTTTTTTCAAAGAGCGAATATTCTTGATTTCCGCAATGGCCGCGCCATTTCCACTGCGTATTCCGATTCCACTGCGTATTCCGAGGTGCTGGGGGGTATGCCGCCTATGGCGGTTGCAACACTTGGGTCTGCGGGGATCTCAGTGGAGGCGTTTGCCTGGATCGAGCCGGAGGCCGACACACCCTATGGACGGCTCATGCCTGTGTTGCCCGATACAATGGAAGATCAGCATGTGCGGGAAGAAATAAGCGACCGCATCGAAAGGGAGCTTTTCTCCCCCCGCGCCGCCGTCTTTTCGCCGGACGGAAAATACCTGCTTCTTGGAGTGATCGTGAGCAAAGAGCCGCGTCTGTATCTATACGACATCCGAAAAGGCGTATGCGGGCAGGTGGGGATTTTGCTGGACAATCCAATGAAAGAGACTGCCTTTGCCGACGGCGCGATGGAGTTAAGGCTGCCCGGCATGATCTGGGCAGAAAACAACCGGCTGCTACTGTTTGACGGAGAGATGTGCAGGTTATTTGAACTGGGGATTGCACAATAGATCGGGGATATGGCTCCAAGATAGAGCCTGAATGAGGAGAAAAGCCATGAAACACAAGTGGATCGTAATGCTGGTTGTGGCGGTTGCGTGCGTGTTGCTGCCTGCCGCCGTCCTGGCGGAAATGTCCTGGGGAGACTTTGTCGGGGCGGTGGACGCCATGACGCAAGGGGCCACCGGCCAAGTGGTGTACGAATTGGGGGAGACCGAAGTGGTGGAAAACGCATCCGACACGGATGAAGCGTTGTTTGTGCCAGAGGGCGTGCAACTGGTGCTGCGTGGCGGCTGGTTTGGCGAGATGCGGCTGGGCGGCGGCGATATCGTACTGGAAAAAGTGACTGTGTCCAGCCAGCGGGAGGAGTGGGCCGCGATCTACTTTCCGCCCAACGGGAACAAGAAGGTGGAGGTGAAACTGACCATCGACAAGGATACGGTCATCGAGAGCCTGGGATACAACGGCGATGGCTTGGGCGCTTGGGACCTGTACGGCGGGGACACCAGCATCACCATCATCAACCATGGGGTGATCGCCAGCGACGGCATGGGGGCGCGGCTTCTGTTAACGAACATGGGCAAAGGCAAATCCGCCAGCCTCGCGTTTTATAACGATGGCGAGGTGGAAGCGACGGTTACTGGCGCTTCCCTCCAGTGCATGTCCGGCGGCGGTGATGCGGACATATGGGTACACAATGCTGGCATCGTAAGGGGAGAAAGGTTTTCTGGGATCGCCGCGGGCAGCGCCTCCCAGCAGGGGAAAGCCACCGTCTCCATATGGAACGCGGAGACCGGCGAGCTGTACGGCGGAGTCGCGCCGATGCGCCTGATGATGGATAGCGGCGCAAAAGGAAGCGTCGGTACCCTGACCAATCTGGGGCTCTGCAGCGGGCAGCACGGGATTTGGCTTGCCACCTCCGCCGGAGCTCCGGTACCAATGCGGATCAATGGGATCGGAACGGTGGAAGATGGTTCGCGGAGGCTGGAAACCCATGTGAATGTAGACATGAAGCTAACGCTCAAAAAAGCTGAAAAACCGCCGAAAGAAGAAGAATTCATGAAGACAGTTACTCCGTGGCTGGAACAGCTGGGCGTGGCGGAGTTGCCCCAGGAGATACAGATCCGTACGGCGCTTTCCACTGTGGATGCGGAAGATGTACAGGGCTTTTTCTACGAACGGCATGTGAGCGGCGGGGGCAAGGGGCAAGCAGAGCCGCCGCTCCACGCGCTGCCGCCGGGTATGGACGCCTGGCCGGAGGCACGAGGCGGGGATGACGATTGAGTATTCCCAAACAGGCACAAAACATATCAGAATTCGTGCACGAATCAAGCATTGGGGAGGTGGGGCTCCATGTTTCAGCCTTCGCGCCGGTTTTACGCCATTTTGTTCGTCTTGCTGCTGCAAACCGGCTTTGTCTGCACCATGGCAGGGGCCTTCCCGGCCCTGGCATACGAGCGCCATATTGTACGGCTTGGTCCGAAAATCGAGTCGCCGGTCAAAGGCCGGCAGGTTACGGTCACGGATACTGAAACCTCCGGGGTCTATGATCTCACCGTGATGGATAACGGTGAAATCCTGCACGGCGAGGACATATACCGCTATACCTACACGGACGAGGATCAATCCATCGCCTATCCTGACGGCAACCGCTGCAACAACTTCGGGTACGGTTATCTTGTCGACCATAACGGTAGGATGCTCACCGACGATGCAAGGGGGTCCTATCTGCCCGCGCTTGTTCTGATCCGCGCCCTGGAGGCCGTGGAGGACGCCAAGTGGAAGCCGCATGGCGGGCTGATTTTCAGCGGCATTGTGCTGCTGGGCCTGGGCCTGTTCACGTGCCTGAAGCCACGCTTAGCCTACCATCTCGACGAGGGATGGCAATATCAAAACCTGGAACCCTCCGAGTTGAACCTGGGCTTTCGCACCTTGGGAGGCGGCATTGCCGCGTTGGGTGGCCTGATTATCGCCATCATCGGCCTGATGGGATAGGGGCATGCGGGTGCATATGACGCGCGGGTGCCGAGCCTCTTGCAGACATTTCCATTCGCAACGACCAATGGGGAAGGAATGACACGCAAAAGCGGGAGGGGCTCCGATGAGTCGTTCAATCTGCCGACAGTGATCGGTATGTATTCATTTCAAAGTATGATGGAGGAGAGAACATGAAAAACATCTTTGCAAAAATGGTTTCCCTGGCACTGGCCCTGCTGCTGTGCGTGCTGCCGCTGCTGGCGCAGGCAGAATCGCAGCTGCAGGCGCGTATGGCGCAAGTCTACGAGAGCTATCGGCCCATCGAAGCGGTGGTCACACTGGAGTTGGATGACAGTCTGAGCGCGTATAACTCGCCTGAGGAATTTGAGATGATGCAAAAGCTGCTTCGAGCTTCAGAGCTGAAAGTCTTTGTGAAAAGGAGCGTCACAGAGGTGCCGGAGCTGGGCCTGGAGCTATCCATACAGGGCATGGCCATCGTTGACGGTTACGCGTGGCTTGGTGAACGCGGGCTGCACATCGTGACCAGCTTGCTGCCTGGCAAGGTACTGCTTTATAACGACCAAGAGCTCACGAAGATTTTGGGCGAGCAGATGGAGGAGCTCAACGCGCAGGCTGAGAGCTTTCAGGCCATTGCCAGTGGAATGGAAAAATACGTAGCCATTGCCTATCAGTGGATGAATGAAACGCAGGGCCTGGTAACCTTGGGTGAAAAAAGCACTCCAGGAACAGAAAGGCGCGATCCCGCCGCCGCCAGCATGGACATCCGCGTGACGCCCGATCAACTCAAGGCATTGCTGGTAATGCTGGCGGAGGAATTTGCCAGGGATCACGCGCTGAAGGAGTTGTTGGGGTTATCGGGGGATGCAGACGACGGGAGCACAGAAGACGAGGGGAAACAGCTGCTGGCGGCGGTCAAGGAGCTCGTGCCTACCAACAAGGACATGACATGGCAGGCTTTCACCGACAGCAGCGGTGCGCTGGTAGGTCTCGATGGCCTCATTCCGGCGATGTTTGGGGCAGACGGCGGCGAAGGGAGCATCACCTATGATCGCCTGACCGCCAACGAAGGGAAAAAGACGACGCACTCGCTGATCGGCAAGCTGGCGGGAAAAGAGGGAGGCATCAGCGCCATCAGGCTGGAGACCGCCAAAGACCTGGGCGACCCTGCTGCGCCCAAGGATGAATTTTTGCTGTGGCTGCACTTTCAGGAGAGTGCGGATCACGGAACGGCGGATTTCAAGATCAACCACAGCGCTGAAAGCGTCCTGGAGGCGGATCGGGAAAAACTGACCAGCCAAACGGACATTTCTCTTGAGAACAAGCCCGGCAAGGGTGGCTTGCTCAGCCAGAGCGATGCGATGGATCTGCTGATAGCGGGTACGGATGACGTCTCCATCCGCGTGGATTTTGCAAGCGACGCCCGCCTGCTGGGCGAGGAGGACTTTACATGCGAAAGCAAGATTGAACTTACCCTTTTGGGGATTACGCTTGGCAGGCTGGGGGTGCGGCTCACCTCGGAGTCGGATTATTTTATGAACACTTCGGATATGGAATTGGTCCAGATAGCGGAGTTGGACGATGCGGGCGTCAAGGCGCTTGACAAGGAACTGGAGGATGGTTTCAACGCGGCGGTGACGCGGTTTGTGTCCGTGCTGCCGCCGGAGCTGCTGCAAATGATGCAGGGAACAGACGACAGTGAAGTCAGATGATTTATTTGGAGGGTTGGCAGATGAAGACAACCATTTTTAAGCATCCCAAGAAGAGGCATGGCGCCTATGTACGCTGGCAAGTGTTTGCGCTGACCATGGCCTTTGCGCTGTGCTGGAGCGTGCCGCTGGGCATGGCGGCCGCACCGGTAGCCTATGAAGGGTCGGGTCAGCCGTCGCCCGAGGACGCTGCGCGCGCATATCTGGAAGGTGTCCGAAATGGCGACCTTTACCAGACGCTGGCAGTGTTTGCCATTGAGAGCTATGTGGAACGGTATGATTTTCGGGGTCTACTGGAAAAATTGAAAGCCTATCTGCCATCACGTCCCATCAGCCTGCCCAACGCTAACCCGATGTTTCAGGCCATCAACGTGGAAAGAAGGAAGGCTGAAGTGGTAAGTGGAATATCATACCATCTACTTGCTTTTCGCATGCCGGATATGGAGCCAAACAAACCCCTCATGTTCAATGATGAGGGTGAGGCTGCCGAATTTGTTTCGGGCTTGGAAGCAAACACGGGCCCCCTTGCGCTCTCTTCGATTCAAATCGGCGAGGCGGTTGCGCCGGAAACCCTCAGCGATATGTATGCCGATGAAAAGAACCTGGAGAACCTTGATTGGCAACGGCAGACCATAGGCGCCGACGAAATGCGCAGTGTCGTGCTGGTATTCAGCGTGGATACGAAGGCCTATCTTTTCTGCTGCGACGTAGCAAAATACGGTGAGGCTTGGTACCTGGTCAGCCTGGGCGGGAATATGGGCAATTTGTTGGGCATATCGGCTGCAAACGGCGGCATCATGCCGATGCACTGAGCCGAGATGGATGAGGAGGCATAATCATGACCGATGATTTGGCGCATGCGGGATGCCCTGCTGCCAACCAAGCAACCACGAGCGGGAAATGCGCCCGCTCGTGGTTTTGGATCTTTCTTTTGCTTTCCCTATGGGTCTATGGAATGCGTGTTGGCGCAACCTTTTTGATCGTGCTCGGGGGTCTGGAGGCTGTGTTCCTGCCAATGAGTATTTTTGCGTATCCAGTGCAGATCCTGGGCGTTGCGCTGGTGCCAGCATTGCTCGCCCGGTTTCACATTCTGGATGATTCCCGCACCGAGCGGCGGCTGATGCTCGCCCTGCTGACCCTCAGCGCGGTGATTTTATCTGTTTTCGTATTTGTACAGGGAATGGCGCTGCAGCTGGCATTGTTCTATGGAATGATCCTGTGCCCCTGCGTGGCGATGGGCATAGCGCTGCGTCGCGGCGCACTGCTCTGGCGGGAGGAAAAGGTGGCGCTATACATTGGCCTTGCTTATGCCGCACACATGATCTGCGCACAATTGGAGTATTACGCCTTTTTTGCGACGGGAAGCTTGGTGTTTTACCTTGCTTTTTCCTATTCCTTTTATCTGGGGCTGTTGCTTGCGACGGCGGTGCTTAGGCTGCGGCTGCGCGACGATTTGGGCGCGGCGATGCCCCCGGTGGCGCATGCGTATCCTGCAGGCCTTGCAAAGCACATGGCCATTCTGATATCAGTACACGCACTGTTTTCCACAGCCATCAATACCGTCTTTTACTTCGAAAACATGGACGACTTCCATGCCCCTGGGTATGAGCTTTTTTTCTTCCTTCTCTCGATTGCGGTGGTGCTGACCGCAGTGCTATTGGCCCATCGCCGAAAGTGGCTGGCCCCGGCGCTGATTTGTCTGCTGCTGCTCTGCTTCAGCCAGGGATTATCACTTTTTGGCATATCGAGCATGCCGCTTGCCATCACCTATAACCTGACGGCCATGACGGGAAAAATGCCGCTGGTGATCCTATCCCTGATCCTGCCGGTGTACTTCGCCGTGGGGGAACGCAGGCCCGGGCTCGCGTGCTTGGGCTTCGCCATTACCTCGGGCGCTGATTTTATGCTCATGCTAACCCAATTGACGGAGAAAGGCATCGGAGGTGTGCTGCCGAGACACTCCAGGCAGGGCGTGCTGCTCCTGGTGGGTCTATGCTTAATCGGTGCAGTGTTTTACCTATACAGCCGCTTTGAAAGCGCACGCGCCGACACGCTGCACAGGATGATCCGGGAGGGGCGGCAGGAGCGAAAGAGCACCTTGGAGACCGTCAGCAGCCTGGATCTGACGGTACGTGAAAAAGAGGTGACTACGCTGATGCTGGCCGGTGATTCGCAGAAGATCATCGCTGTCAAGCTTGGCGTTAGCTTGCCAACGGTTTCTTTTCATATCAAAAATGTCTATCGCAAGCTGCATATCCAGAGCAAGGCGGAGCTGTTCTCCCTGTTTTTGGACGCCGAACCCATGGGGGCCGCATAACGAAAAATATCCGAAAGGTCATATGATCATTGGCTGTTGGAACACCAGGGAAGGAAGGCGGTACGATGAAAAGGAAGCGGGGGCAAGCATGGGTTTCTCTGTTGCTTATGCTTTTGTTACTTAACGTTTATTTTGGCGCATATGCGCAGGCTGGGGCTCAGCCCGCCGCTGTGTCGACCGGCACGTTCGGCGAACCTCTGGAAGCGCTGAACGAGAATACCCGTGAATTGGTTCTGCGGTGCGTTGACCGCGCGTTGGCACGCATGCTCTCGGACTTTGAGGCGGATGTTGAGGGGCAAAGAACGGGTTACCTGCAGATTCTTCAGACCACGGTTTACGTGCCTGATCAATGGCCGGAGAATGCGACGGATATCGAAGATAAGATATGGCAGGAAGTCTATGGCCAGATCGTTTGCGCGGTGGAATTCGTCGTGATCGATAACTCACTGAGCGTAACGGGTGAAACATCCAATGTGGGGTATTCGGGCAGATTTGGAGGGTACGCGATCACAAGGCATTATGAGATCCAACCATTTTCCCTGAATCATATTCGCATCCGCTTTTATGCCGAGCCGGTGGTTTCCGGCGTGCGGGTGATCAATCTGGGAAACGCCTACAACGCGGTCTACACAACGCCGCTTGTCCCCCCAAGGCAAGGGAAACCGCTGTTTGAATACCTAAACGACCCGGCGCTTACGACCTTTGCGGAAAACTTTGAAACGGACTTCCCTGTGGCTGTGTCGGTACGACACGATGGGCTAGGAGGCGGAGTTCCACGTGCGGCCACCGACCCGAAAATAATCCGTGCGGTGTTCGAAGCGCTGCGTGATATCACCGTGCTTGCAGAGTGGCCAATCAGCGGCCATACGGATGACGAACTCATCTACACATTTCAGATGGCCGATGGAAGGAACATAGGGCGCTTTGCGTTTCAGGACGGTATGCTGCTGGACGAATGGATGAGCGTTTATGAGCTTACCGGGTTTGACGCGCTTCAGGAGGCTTTACCGGATCCGGCATGGTGAGGTGTGTGCTACTCTCGCTTCAAAAGGGGGATGGAACAGGATGCACACGGGGGTAAGGAGGTGTATGCCGGATGCGTGGGAGGCTTTTGAGATGGAAAAGAATGGGGATACTCACGGTTTTTCTTACGCTTCTCTTGGCGGCACGAGCTGTGGGGGGAGCAAGTATTGACGCCGGCAGTCAGTGGAAGTATATTCTGGTGGATGACGGGGTTTGTGTTGACGGATATGGGGAAGAACCCTGCGGTGATTTGATCATCCCCGGCGAATTGGACGGGTATCCGGTGACGGCCATCGGCGACAGCGCGTTTGAAAGGCTGAACATCACCAGCGTGACCATCCCGGACAGCGTACAGCGAATCGGGGATTACGCCTTTTTTGAATGTTCGCGCTTAACTGAAATCACCATTCCGGCCAGTGTGATTCGAATGGGATGGAATCCGTTTGCAAGGTGCGCCTCAAAAAGCATACGCGTGTCCTCCGAAAACCCGGTATATGCGGACGCCAATGGCGTTCTTTTTGATAAGGAACAGAAAATGCTGGTTGCCTATCCGGATGAAAAAAGCGGCAAATATGTTGTTCCGAAAGGAACGCTGCGCATCGGCGAAAGCGCGTTTGAGTGGAGCGCCTACATCACCGGCTGTTCCATCCCGGGCAGCGTAACGGACATTGGCGCAAGGGCGTTCTACATGTGCCAGAGTTTGGCCTCCGTGACCATTTCAAAAGGGGTAACGCTGATCGGTGACCAAGCATTTTTTGATTGCCGCAAGCTGAAGAAATTGTCGATACCGGGTAGCGTGACCAGCATCGGCGAAAGCGCGTTTTTTGGGTGCGGACGTCTGAAAACCGTGATCATGGAAAAAGGGGTAGTCCAGATCGGCGACTACGCGTTTGAGTCGTGCACAGAACTCAACAAGGTAACGATACCGGACAGCGTAACCAGCATCGGCCAGGGTGCGTTCTTCGGGTGCGAGAGCTTGAAAAAGGTGAGCATTCCGCAAAGCGTAACAAGTATCGGCCAAGACGCGTTTGATAATTTTCACGGTGACTTAACCTTAAGCGTAAAACAGGGCAGCTATGCCGAGCAGTACGCGAAGGAAAACGGCATTTCATACCTGTTTCCCAGCTCAAAGGCTCCTGTTGTGGAACGTACCGGGAAGTACCGTACGGATGTCGGCGGACAGTGGAAATTTACGCTGGAGAACGGCCAGGCGGAGATTACGGGTTATGTGAAGAAATTGGGTGGCGATCTCGTGATTCCCAGCGAATTGGACGGATACCCGGTGACGGCCCTCGGCGAGGATCTGTTTTATGAGTGCAAAGACCTGGTCAGCGTGATGATTCCGGATGGAGTGAAATATGTCGGCCCCGGCGCATTCAGCAGTTGCATCAACCTGACCAGCGTAACGATCCCCGACGGCGTGACAAGCATCAGCGATGGGTTGTTGCAATATTGCAGAGGCCTGACCAGCGTGGCCCTGCCGGACAGCGTGACCAGCATCGGCAGTTGGGCGTTCACAAACAGCGGTTTAACCGGCTTGACGATACCGGATGGCGTGACCAGCATCGGCTTTGCGGCGTTCTCCTATTGCAAAAATCTGACCAGCGTGGCGGTACCGGGTAGCGTAACGAGCATTGGCGATTCGGCATTTGCGAGCAGCGGGTTAACCAGCATGATCATACCGGATGGCGTAACAAGCATCGGCGAGCGCACGTTTTATAATTGTAGCAGCCTCACAAGCATAGCAATACCAAGCAGCGTAACGAGCATTGGCGAGGATGCTTTTTACCGGTGTAAAGCCTTAGCCTTGAGTGTGACAGAAGGCAGTTTCGCCGAGCGGTACGCGCAGGATAACGATATTCCCTATGTATTCGCTGCGGAGTAAACGCCTATAGAGGAAGAATGGCAGGATGTTTTTGTGGGGCAAAATGCTTGTGCCACTTGTGTTTTCGTTGGCTTTTTTGATGGCGGTTGGCGTTGCCCAGGAGGAGAGGGCGGACGTTGCCGGGCAGTGGATGTACGTACTGGAGAATGGCGGCGCGACGATCGCGGGTCCTGTTGAGGGACCAAGCGGGGACCTGAGGAGACCGGACGGGTTGGACGGATACCCGATGGGTATCCGCCAGGGGGCGTTTGCTGATGGTATGGACATAACCGGCGTAACCATCCCCAAGAGCGTGACGAGCATCGCTGCGGAGGCGTTTGGAAGGTGCATGACTCCTATGCTTTTGCGTAGCTGCCGCATACGCGAATCAGTTCCACCACGCGCTGCTGCACCGCCGCACGGCCCGCGGCAAGGTATTGCTTGGGATCATAGGCATCCTGTTGTGCGCAAAGCACCTCTTTAACGGCATTGGTGAAGGCGATTCGAAGCTCCGTAGCATAGTTTACCTTGCAGATGCCGCGTTGAATGCATTCGCGCACCTGCGCGTCCGGCACCCCGGAGGTGCCGTGCAATACCAGTGGAATGCTTACAGCCTGGCGAATTTCCGTAAGCCTGTCCAAATCCAGCCTTGGTGTTCCCTTGTACACGCCATGCGCGGTGCCTATGGCAACCGCCAGGCTGAAGATGCCGGTTCTTTCCACGAACTCCACGGCCTGTGAAGGAACGGTATATTGCGCGCTTGCCTCATGCCCGTCCTCCTTGCCGCCCACCGTGCCCAGTTCCGCCTCTACCGGTGTTGTGCGAGCCATCTCTACAACACTGGCGGTGAGCTTCACATTCTCATCAAAGGCCAAAAGGGAGCCGTCGATCATCAAGGATGTATAACCCGCTTGGGCACATTGCTCCGCCAGCGCATAGCTGCTTCCGTGATCCAGATGGAGCGCCACCGGAACGCTCACCTGCTGTGCCAGGCCCTTTGTCAGACCGGCAAAGCAGGAAGGCGGCGCATATTTCAGCGTACCGGAGGTTGTCTGTATGATGACCGGTGCCCTTGCCTCCTCCGCAGCCGCGAGGATCGCCTGTACCATCTCCATGTTTTCGGCGTTGAAAGCGCCCACGGCGTAGCCACCTGCCTGGGCTTGCAAAACCATCTCCCTGGAAGAAATCAGCGCCATATTCATCCTCCAATGCATTGTTATTCATCCTTGCCCATTTTCCTCGCATTACACCGGCGCCAGCAACAGCCGCGACACCCGCTCTTCGTAATACGAGCGCGTGGCCTCCGCCATGCGGTCGTCAGTGATCAGGTAGGAAATATCCTTTAGCTCGCAAAGCACCGTGGTGCCCCAATACTGCTCACACTTGGTATGGTCTGCCAACACAAATACCTGATCGGACACGTGCATGCAGGTGTTGGATGTTTCTACGCCATTGGGGTCGTCGGTCATGAGGCCGTGGATGGGGTGCATACCGGTGCATCCGGTAAACATCAAATCGGCGCGCAGCCGCTCCAGGCCCATCTGTGTCAATCCGCCGCGCGCCTCCATCTCGGCTGGGTTGAGCACGCCGCCCAGCAAAATGATGGTCATCTGCTCCTCCCACGCCAGATCGATAGTCACCAGCAGGGAGCTGGTGATCACCGTCAACCGCTTTCCCTTCAGATACGGGCACATGGCGTGAACTGTGGTACCACCCATCAAAAGCAGGGTCATACCCTCTTCCACAAAGGAGGCGGCAAGGCGGCCGATTGCATCCTTCTCCTCGCTGCGGCTCACCCCTCGCTGCCGGATAAAGGACTGCGCGTTGGGATCGGCAGAGACGGCTCCGCCATGAAAACGGTGCAACTTGCCCTGTGCCTCCAGGGCGGCCAAAGCGCGCCGCACCGTCGATTCACTCAGGAACAGCGCGCGCGTAAGCTCGGCTACTTTGGCGCTGCCGTGGTGCCGAAGGTAGTCGAGCAGCTCTTTGTACTTGATGGAAGCGTCGTCTGTCAAGCGCACCCCCTCCTCCCGCGTCCAACTATACCAGTAACCATGTAAAGCGTCAATACCGATCGTGGGATTCGATCAAATTCGGTCAATTTGATACAATTTGATTGTTTTGATGAAAAATGGCGTAGAGGTATGATATACTTACTATAAATAAATGTATCAATAAATGGCATATTTTTGTCCAAGGAGCGAGTATATGAGCACGACGTATAGGGAAATCAAGAGCCAGTACGAGGCGTTGGAACGCGTCACAGAGTATGTGGACGCACGCATGCCGGATATCGTCGCCATGATGCGGGCATGTGATCAGCTGGTGTTTGTGGGCTGTGGCTCCAGCTACGCGGTGGCACTCTCCGGCGCAATGATGGCGCGGCTCAGGCTGCGCAAGCCGGCGCTGGCTATCCCGGCCGGTGACCTGTTGCTGCATGCCGATACCTACCGCCCGGCACTGGAGGGCAGCACGCTGGTGGTGCTTTCCCGCTCGGGGGAAACCAGCGAAATCATTCAGGCCGTGAAACAGGTCCGGTGCATGGGCGTGGAGTGCAAGGTCATAGGCGTGACTTGTACAGAAAAATCCACCCTCGCTGCCTGCAGCGACCTGATCCTGGAGATGCCTTGGGCCTTCGACCAAAGCGTCTGCCAGACGCGCACGGTCTCTTGCCTGTATTTGTTCTGCGCGCAAGCCATCGCGGGCTTGGCCGGTGATGGGCCGCTGACTTCGGACTTGCGCGATGCCGTGACCGGAGGGCCTGTGTTTATGGCTGAGAATGAGTCGGCGCTTGAGGCGGTGGCGCATGGCGATTGGGCCTATGCCGTGGTGCTGGGCGATGCCGAACTGTCCGGCCTTTGCGAGGAAGGTGCGCTGACATTTAAGGAGATTTGCCAGGTGCCGTCCAATTATTATCATCTGCTGGATGTGCGGCACGGCCCCATGGTGCTGGTTGGAGGACAGACGCTGGTGTTTGCGGTGCTGTCCGATGCCAGCAGCAAGCTGGAGTTGGATGTGCTCCGTGACATCGCCGCCAAAGGCGCGGTGGTCGTCGCCTACAGCGACGAGGCCATCGGGCAGGACGAGGTGCCGGGCATCCTGAACGTCAGCTTTGGCCGGAAGTTAGCGCATCCTGCACGCGGCGTGCTGGCCATTGCGGTCTGTCAGTTGCTCAGCTATTACAAGTCCTTCCAAACCGGGGCCAATCCCGACCGGCCGGACGGGCTGGACCCGTGGATTTCCCTTGCCTGAGGGCAATCCCAGCGCATGAGGATATTTTGGAGGGGAGATCCCCTCTGAGATAATATAGAAATGGAGGTGCCATACGTGAAAAAGCTGCTTTCTCTGCTATTGGTCCTACTGATGGTTTGCGGGCTCGCGTCCACCGCGTCCGCGTCCGGGGAACCGACTGTGGTCAAGTTCTGGACCCATGTCAACGGGGCATGGAATGCTTCCTATGAAGGGTTGATCGCCGAATTTGAGGCCGCCAATCCCGATGTCAAGATTGAGTACACCACGCTTCCCTATGAGGAGTTCGAGGCGAAGATGCAAACCTCGTTGCTGGGCGAGGCTGGCGCGGATGTGTATGAGGTTTGGGGCGGCTGGATGCTTGACTTTGTAGAAGCCGGCGCACTGAAAGAGACGCCGGAAGAATTCGTGGCCGAGTTGCGTGAAGATGCCTTTGCGCCCGTGCTGGGCACCTTGGAAAAAAATGGAAAGATCTACGGCGCGCCACTGGAATTCAACGTGGAGTATGGCGGGCTGCTGGTCAACAAGAAACTATTTGAAGCGGCTGGCATCGAATACCCCACCACCTGGGCGGAGGTAATTGATGTCGCCAAGCAGGTGGCTGTACAAAAAGGCGAAGTGATGGAGATGCGCGGCTTGGAGTACGCGCACCTGGACGCTCTGCTGAACAACTTCCTGGCGATGATCCTGCAAAAGGGCGGCCGGTACATGGATGACAACGGCAAGCTGGACTTCAACACCCCGGAAGCCGCGGAAGCGATGACCGAGCTGATTTCTTATATCAAGGACGACCACGTGACCAACCTGGAGATGACCTTCGCTACTTCCCTGGACATGGAAGGCCACGAGTACCTGGCGCTGGATGAATGTTACATGATCACCCGCGGCCCCTGGGTCATTTCCACCTGCATCGAGGATTACGGCAGGGAGCTGGGTGTGGATATGGAATATATCCCACAGCCGCCTTTCTACCCGGATTCCGGCGTGCCGCAGCTGTGGAGCGCCGAGACCGGCTGGAGCCTGTGCGTGTCCAACAACACACAGGTCGCCGACGCCGCGTGGAGATTCGTGCGGTTTATCCTGGAGCCGGAGAACCTGGTGCGCCATAATATCAACTGCGCGCAGCTTCCGCCGCGCGCCTCCGCCGCCAGCGATCCCCTGTATCTGGAGATGATGCCCTACATGAAGCCGCTGCTGGATCTGCTGCCCAACGCGCAGTTTATCGGCGCCTTCAACACCGATGTGCTCAAGAACTATCTTGCCCAAACTTTCGGCTCCCTGGTGCGGGAGGATGGAACGTACGCCTCCGTGGAGGCGGCGCTGGACAAGCTGACCACCGACATGAGTGACCCGAAGATCCTGAAGATGTATTGATCCAACGATGCACGCAAGGAAGGCTGGGGGCGAGGGGCCTCCAGCCTTCCCAAATTCAAACTGCGAATCATGAATTAAAGAAGGCGGGGATTTCCAGTCATGATGAAGAAAAGCAAATTCCCCTACCTTGTGCTGGCCCCTATGCTGCTGTTGCTGTTTCTGTTTGTCGCGCTGCCCATCCTAGGCACCTTCGGGATCGCTTTCTTTGATTATAATCCGCTGCGCAAGGGTGTGGGCGATCAGTTCATCGGCTTCCAAAATTTTTTGGCGCTGCTGAAGGATGATTTGTTCCGTGACACGCTTTGGAACACGCTGTACTTTGTGCTTGTGGTGGTGGGTATCAACCTGTGCCTAACGCTGGCCATTGCGCAGGTGCTTTGCTCGCTACGCAGCAACAAGTGGCGCAGCCTGTTCCGCGTCAGCCTTTTTATGCCTTGCGTAGCGCCCCTGACAGCGGTGGCCCTTGTGTGGCTGCGTACGGTGCTCCCCACCAAGAGCGGTGGCCTGAACATGATGCTGGGCTTGCTGAATGTGTCGTCCATCAATTGGCTGGGGGCATCCATGCTGATGCCGTCGCTGATTTTGCTTTCGCTGTGGGCGGATGTGGGCTACAACATCATCCTGTTCATCGCCGGTATGCAGGGCATTCCGGATGATTTCTACGAGGCGGCACTCATAGACGGGGCCAATACGATGCAGCGGTTCTTCAAGATCACGCTGCCGCTTTTGGGCCGCACACTGGCCTTTGTGATCCCCATGACCTTTATTTCGCAATTTCAGGCCTTCGCGCAGTTTTCCATCATCGCCGGGCAGGGCGGACAGGGACGCGCGGGCTATGTGCTGAGCACGTATATTTATAACCTTGGCTTCCGGTTGAAGGATATGGGTTATGCCTCGGCGGTGTCCCTGGCGTTGTTTGCGCTTATCCTGGTGGTTACGGTGGTGCAGCGGTGGCTCAATCGCACAGATTGGGGGTATTGACAGATGCACATGCATAGACGCAAGCTGCTGACGCAGTGGACGATCATTCTCTTGATGCTGTTGTTCTGCGTTGTTTTTATGATGCCCTATGTCTGGATGCTGCTCAATTCGTTCAAGGGTAAGGCCGAGATCATGGCGGGCAAAACCTTTTGGCCCGCGACGTTTATCTGGGACAATTACGATACCGTATTCACCAAGGCTCCGATGCTCTCCTGGTTCGAAAACAGCGTGATCACCTCGGTGGCCGGCACGGTCATCATATTGTTCACCAGCTCACTGGCCGGCTTTGTGTTTGCCAAGTATCAGTTCAAGGGCAAAAACTTCCTCTTCTGGCTCATACTGGCCACCATGATGGTGCCGGTGCAGGCCACGATGATTCCCTCCTTTCTGCTGGTACAGGGGATGGGCCTGTACGATACGCTGGGCGCGCTCATTGTGCCGCGCATGGTGGGCGGCTTTGGCATCTATCTGTGTCGCCAGTTCATCGAGGATATCCCCGACAGCCTGTGCGAGGCGGCGGCCATCGATGGCGCCAATGACATGTTCATTTATCGGCGTGTCATCCTCCCGCTCATCGGCCCGGCCATCAGCGCGTTGGCGATTTTTACCTTTCTGGAAAAATGGAACGACTACCTGGGACCGCTGCTCTACCTGGAGGACCCCAATCGCATGACCATGCCGCTCGCGCTGAGTTACTTCAGCGGCCAACGCCAATCCGATGTGGGGGCACAGATGGCGGCCGCGGTGCTGGTGATGCTGCCGGTGACCGTGGTGTTTCTGTGCTTCCAGAAGCAGTTTGTCAAGGGTATTGCCATTACGGGTATGAAATAAGGACATAAAAGGAGCATTTGTATGGCGTGCAAATTTGCTTTCATCGGCGCGGGCAGCTTCGACTTTACCCGCGATCTGATTCGGGACATCCTAAGCTTCCCCGCGCTTGAGGATGCCACGCTGGCGCTCATGGACATCGACGCGGAGCGCCTTTCCTTCATCAAGGAAGCGGTGGATCGCATCGTGGCGGCCGGTGGATATCCGGCCAAGGTGATCGCCACCCAGGACAGGGCGGAGGCCCTCCGTGGCGCGGACGGAGTGGTCTGCACCATCCTGGCGGGCGGCGTAAGCGTTTGGCAACACGACATTCTCATTCCAAAGAAATACGGTGTGGACACCTGCGTCGGCGACACCCGCGGGCCCAGCGGCATCTTCCGCTTTTTGCGGACCGTAAACCCTCTTCTGGATATCGCGCGGGACATCGACCGCCTCTGCCCGGAGGCGGTATTCCTGAATTACACCAACCCCATGGCGATGCTGTGCCGCGCCGTGCAGGGGGAGCTTCCGCACCTGCTTACCACCGGCCTATGCCATAGCGTGCAGGGCACAGCGGCCATGCTGGCGGGTTGGATCGGCGCGCAACCCGACCAGATTTCCTACACCTGCGCGGGCATCAATCACCAGGCGTTTTATACCGATTTCCGGTTGGATGGCAAGGATGCCTATCCGGCGATTTACAAGGCCGTCACGGAAAATTCCGTCATATATAATGAAGAGCCGGTGCGCAATGAGATGTTTCTGGCACTGGGGTACTATCCCACCGAATCCTCCGGGCATAACAGCGAATACAATGCCTGGTTCCGCAAGCGGCCCGACTTGATTGAAAAATACTGTACCCATGGAACGGGCTGGAATCCCGGCGCGTATGCCTACATCCTGGACGAGTACCGCCAGCGGGAGACCACCTGGAAGCAGGAGATCGCCGAATGGATGGGCGGGGAGGTGGAACTGGCGCGCGGGGAAGAATATGCGGCCTTTATCTTCAACGCCATCCTGGGCGATGGTGAGATGTTCAGGTTCAACGGCAACGTGCGCAACTGGGGGTTGGTGGACAACCTGCCCCAGGGCTGCTGCGTGGAGGTGCCGGTGCTGGCCTCCCGGCGTGGGCTGGAGCCGATTCGCACCGGGCCTTTGCCGCCGCAGTTGGCGCTGCTCAGCGGTACCTCGGCGCAGATCGAGGAGATGTGCGTGGAGGCCAGCAGAACCGGCGACCGGGAGATGGTATACCGGGCCATCTGCTATGATCCGCTGACCAGTGCGGTGCTGTCCCTGCGCGAGATTCGCAACATGGTGGACGAGATGTTTGCCCAGAACGAGGCCTGGCTGCCCCAATTTCGAAAATGAGGTGTTGGCTTGTTAGCGTTGGGAATCGACGGAGGCGGCACCAAGACGCTTTTTTCGCTGTGCGATGAGACCGGCCGCGTGCTGTCCATGGTGCGTCGGCCCACCGTGGCGCTGCTGCAGGTGGGCGAAGAAGGCCAGAGGACGGCGCTGGAGGAGGGCACGCGGGCTGCGCTGCAGGAAGCCGGTTACCCGGTGGAATTACCGGTCTTAGGGTTGTCCGCCGTGTGCTTTGGTGCGTCCGGCTGGGGCGAGTCCAGGGCCGGAGACGAAGCGATGCGGCGTTCCATGCGCCGGGTCTTCGGCGATATACAATGGCGGGTGTGCAACGACGCGGAGGTAGCCTGGGCAGGGTCCTTCGCGCTACGGTCTGGCATTAACGTCCTTGCGGGCACCGGCGCCATGTCCTTCGGCATGGACGTCCACGGAGAAAAGCTGCGCTGCGGCGGTTGGGGCGAGCACTATGGCGACGAGGGCTCGGGGTACTGGCTCGGCAAGCGCGCCCTCTCGCTGTTTTGCAAGGAGGCAGACGGGCGGTTGCCCACTGGTGCGCTGTACGGACTCATGCGCGAGCGCTTCCACCTGGACCGTGATTTTGACATCTACGAGGCGGTGAGCCACGACGTGCTGCCGCACCGGGACAAGGTGGCAGCGTTGCAACTTTTGCTGCTGGAGGCGGCGCGGCGGGGAGACGCAAACGCCATCGACTGTTATCGAGAGGCCGGGCGCGAGATCGCGCTCAACGTAAACGGCATCCTGAACCGCCTGGATTTCCCCAATGGCGCAGAGGTCTCCTATTCCGGCGGTATCTTCAAGACGGGGGCGCTGGTGATGGACAGCTTCCGCGAAGCGCTGGAGACGCGCGGTTGTACCCTCGTGCATCCTCTTGCGCCCCCGTGGATCGGCGCGCTGATGTCTGCACTGCAGCTCGCCGGTGCCGACACGCCGGAGGTTTTGGAGCAATTGATAGCAGCCGGTGGGGCGGCAGGATGACGAATGGCATCCACCCCATCTGTGATTGGCAAAGGAAGACGGCCGGTATGAGGCCAAGCCATAACAACCGGCAAGCCTGTGGCCTGGGAGCGATAACAGAATGCACACCAAGAAAAAAAGAGCCTTGGCGCGTCTCTTGGCTCTTTTTGTAGTTAAATGTGTATATGCAAAAACAAAAAACTACACGCGCAGGATGCTGTAAAGCAGCGAGAAATGCAAGTGGGGATACGGACTGAGATGGAAAGCTTCTTTCAGACGCTCAAGACAGAGCATGTTTACAAGCAAAGCGTTCAGACTTCTGAGCACGCCATCGTCAGCCTCAAATATTGGATTGATGCATATTACAACCGTCGCAGGCTGCATTCAGCTTTGGGTTGTAAATCGCCGTTATTCTTCGATCTTTCCAGATATCACCCGTTCTGCCTGTCCCCCTGACCCGTAACGGCGCAAAGGGCCCGCAAACCCCAAATACAGCCATGTTTTTATGTCGCAGGAAACAGGGCTTTTACGATCGGCGATAAGAGATGAACGGGCAAAATGACGTGAGCTACAGATCATCAAATGACGGCATTTCCCACTCGTCATTCACAAGAAAAACCAACAAACTGTTTCTTTAGTAAAATCAATTTGGGCAGAAATGGACATCGGTTATGAACAAACTGCTTGATTTAGGCTTTTTTTGTCATATCAGCAACCATTCTTCACGGACAAAACAACAAAACCCCCACTTTTCAGCAGTTTCATGGCCTTAAGGATTGGTGCCCACACCTTGTGATCGCAACGAAAATGTCCATCATCACCTTATTCTCCATTTGCCAGTAACACAAAATGCGAACGGCCACACACCGTTCGCAAGACATCTTTTCCGCCTCAGTACAACCTACTGCTTTTCGTCTAGCTTTTTGTACACCGGGTTTTTGAGGCAAAGAAAGCTGGTCACAAATCCAGTGACACCTATGGTAAAAAAAGATTCTGATGATTGACACTCTGTCCGTACCATGAAATACGGACAACGTGCTTTGCAAATGACGCTGCCCGGCGGTCTCCGCTTGAACGCATTGAGAACCGTAACGTTTTATGGTTGCGCAAAGATCATTTTTTCAGCGAAGGCAGCAAACGCTTCCTCCTGTTCCTGGTTTGGCAAATCCTCCTCGCTGCTGCCAGCACGTGCTCCCAGGTGGATTTCCCTGGGAAAGCTTTTGAGCCCAGCCATTGTCCAGTCCCATTCCACCACCCACTTTCCTTCAGCCGTCTGGTGAAGCCATGGGCTTTCATAGGCGTATTCCATTCCTGCAAAATCCAGCTCTTGTCCGTTCTCGTCGGTAATCTCCAGCCAGCCGTAGGTGTCGCGCAGTTCGAGCATCGCTGCCTCCGTATTCTCCTGCGGAATCATCTGGAACTGAATGCGGGTGGAAAGTGGCGTCAGGCAAAGGCGCTGCATTCGCACCGTGCAATCTGGCAGATCGATCTGCTGCCCATTCGCCCACTGCCGGGCTGCTTCCGGGTCGCTGCCATCGGCAACCACCTTGGGTGTCCATGCATCCTTGCGAAAGGCCTTTCCTTCATCTGCATCCACCGAAAACCGAATGGTGAAGTTCCCCGTATCCTTGCTCAATGACTGAAAATACGCAGGCGCTTCCATCTGACCCTCCGGGTCGTAGACAATGGACCCCTCCTCCCAATACCAACCGGTATCCTCACAGTCCTCTGGGAAAATGAGATCGCCACCCTCGTTCAGCACAATGTATCCCTGCTCCCACCACCATTTGGCGCTCTTCTCGTCGCGGTCCACTACGGTGATATTCGCAGCCCGCATGGCCTGAAACATGGCAAGGGTATCCCCGCGGTGCTCTGCCTGAACCTGCGCCCACCATTCCAGATCCACATCCATGTCCTCGGGGGGCTCTTCTTGGGAGCCTTCCGCCAGCTGATCCGTCCATACCAAAACAGGCTTTTGATAACGGCTGACCCGAACCTGCATCACCACTTCTTGTTGGCCGGAAAGGCCCTGCTGTTTCATTGGGCTGCTGATCATCCCGCCGTGCACCGGGTTGCGGGACCAGGTGGCCTCCTGCCTTCCAAAAACAGCAGGCAGGCAATGATCATATCCCGTGAAAGACATGCCAATGGCCCCTACCTCTTCATCAAGCCATTCCCCGCCGAGGGAAATGCTCTTCAGCTGGATCAGCGCAAGGCTTTCCGGCTTCTTGTTCTCGGCCGACCAGGACAGAGCCACCCGTTCTCCATCATAAACGGCTCCAGTTATCGTTACTTCCACATCGTCCGCGCCGCCCCGGGCAGTTACCGTCTGGGCACTGGCAGTCATGCCTTCACTGGGCTCCTGACCGTAAAACAAATAGTCAAAGAGTCCCATCTGTGCCGCCGCGAAGGCCGCGCCGATCAGCGCCAGCAAAAGAACGATGGCCAATACCAAGGAAAACCGGGCTTTTCTTGTTTTGTTTGCCTTCCTCCCGCTTTCCCCAAGGGCTGCTGCCTCTACCCCTTTGCGCAGAGCCTCCCGGCAGTCTTTCGATATCGTTGGATATGTGTTTTGCAGTTCATGTAGTTTCATTCGCTTAGCACCTCCTCGTCCCATTCAAGTTTCAGTGCCTTTCGAGCCTCGTATAAGCGCCCTCGCACTGTGCTTTTGGGCACACGAAGAATTCGCGACACCTCAGCAACAGAAAGCCCTTCCACGCAATGCAACGCAATCACTAGCCGCTGTTTTTCCGGCAAAGCATCCACCAGGCCCATGATCATTTTTGCATAATCGCTGGTTTGCTCTTCTACGCCATTAGCCACCTCAACCGTCTCAGTTGGAACGACGCGCGCTTTATGCCGCTGTATATTCCGACACTCATTGATCACAATCCGTGTCAGCCAACTGCGAAAATGTGATTGTTCACGTAATTGATAGCGGTTCGCCCAAGCCTTCGTCATGGCTTCTTGCAGGGCATCTTTGCAATCATCTTCGTTTGATAGCAAACTGCGAGCTGTCCGGTATAGAGTTCGACTGTGCAAATCCACTTGGTTTGCGAATGTGTCTCGATCCAGCAAGCCCTTCCCTCCCTTTTTCATCTTCACTAATGAGACGAACTTGCGATGAAATTGTCAAATCAAATCGGAAATAAATCTATCCGGGTGTTTGTTCAACACTACTCAAACCCCTTAAATACAATCTTCAATCCAAACATTCATTCCCGCGTTCAAAATGCACACACCTTAGAGACCAATCAAATCAACAGTTTTGCCCTTCGGGTGCAATATCGTGGAGAGGGTTGTTGCAGTTGAGCAATCACAAAAAATTTACTTGGGGCAACACCGCACAGAAGATGAAAAGCCGGTGTGTTTGGCTATCGCAAGACCCGCTACAAGGGCCGACGAAAACAGGCCGCCAAACCGCATATGATGTTCACGCTGGCGAACCTGTATCTGGCTGACAAGCACTTCTGCTTGGCCGCCTGATTCCGGTTCCTTGCACTGTGTGATATTGAGGGAACTTGTGTTGTTTTCCACAGGGTGAGATATGCCGTCACTCGCAGGTTGCGGTTGTGCGGTGTTGCCTAAAAAACAAGCAAAAATCAATATTTCGGCAGGGCTTTTTGACGCTCCAAAACAACAAAACCCCCGTTTGTTACGGAGGCTGTTGTGGGGACCATAGGGGGACAAGGTGTCTGTATCCGCCATGGTCAATACAATTCAACGGTTTCAGGGGTAATCGTGGAAGGGGTATCAAAACAGGTGCATCAACGACTGAGTTTTCAAATTTCTGGACAATCTCGCATAATTTTGGATCACCAACTCGTCCACGTATTGAAGGGGGCGAGCCAGTGTACGTTGCGAAGATTCCCAACGAAGTCCATACAACCCAACTTGAGTGTATGATGTCAACCTATGGAACAGAGCTTATGCGCGTGTGCTATCTCTATTTAAAAGACAGACAGCACGCCGAGGACGCTGTTCAAGATAGTTTTATCAAGGCATATCAAAGACTTGATTCTTTTCATGGCGATTATATCAAGGCATGGCTTACGCGTATTGCGATCAACACTTGCAAAGATTATTTACGCTCTTCTTGGTTCAAACGGGTGGAGCGAAAGCTTTCGCTGGATGATCTTCCTCCTATGGCTGCAAACACACCTGCCCATGATTATACCGTACTGGGTGAGGTGATGAACCTCCCTTTGAAATATAGAGAGATCGTTTTGTTGCGGTATTATCAGGGCTTCTCCCTTTCAGAAATAGGCGAAATCGTCGGACTGTCGGTGCCCGGAGTGCAATCCCGGTTGAACAGGGCAAAAAAGTCGCTCTACCAGAAGTTGGAAAGGTGGTATTTCGATGAATAACGAGTTTAAGCAACTTGTCGATGACCTTCTCTCTGGCGTTGAGTGGCGGCAGTGCCACAGGAATGCTGTGCTAAATCAAATCAATGGAGCGCCCAAAGTGAAAAGGAAGCTGTCGTTAGCCTTGGTCATCGTGATCATCCTTATATTGCTTACAGGTGTGGCGTTTGCCATTGCCGCATGGCACCATCACGCCGAGCAAATTGCCCAAATGGAAGCTCAGCAAGGAAGGTTTTCTGAGTGGGACGCAGGCAGTCGGGTTGCCCTGATACGCCATCTGGTAGAGGGAGGCGTGCTTGCGCGCGACTCCCGCGCTCAGCAGTTGCTGAGCGGAGATATGACCGACGAAGCAGCAAGCCAGCTTGCTACAACGCTTGTCACGAAATGGTGCCATATCAAGGGTCGGGAGGATATGGTTGGCCTTTTTAGCATTTTGGAAACCGTATGGGGCAAGCATCCTTATGAGTGGAGCGATGAGAATCTGGTCTGGTATCAAGAAATCTGCGAAAAGAACGGCGAGGAAATTGAAGGCCGTATTCATATGCCGGATGATGGTCTGATGTCAAGACAAGAGGCCATTGCAATTGCCGCGGGGGCGGTAAAGCCGCTTATGAATCTCCCCCAGGAGGTATGGGATGCTCATACTCCCTTTGCCCTCTACCAATCGCTTGTTTATGGCGAAACAGACGAGCCTTATTGGTTTGTATCATTCCTGGAGTGCAGCCATCCAACAACCCTTATTCGCATTCCTTCTGTGGTGATTGACCCACGGACAGGCGAAATCTATTCCGACGACGCATGGCCGACCCCAGAGGAAGCCCTTCAATCAGAAAAGGAATATCTAAACGAATACCAGGAAGAGTATGAATACGGAGACCGCTCCCACTACATACGGCTCTTGTCGCATGAGGAACGGGCGGAAGTGGATTGGTTCTTTTCCATCCCTGATCCAGAATGCATCCCAGAGGAAGATGCGTTGGCCATTGCCAGAAAAGCGCTGATGGAAAGGGAGAGCTATACCCAGGAGGAGCTTGCAAAGCTCACCCCTTACGCTTGGTATCACGGTAATTTTGGCAGTGGACGGGCGGCATGGATCGTCCGCTACTACGATGAGAGCGTCAGGCTCCCCGATACCTATTGCGTCATGTATGTAGATATTGATGCTGACACCGGGGAAATCATATCCATGTATCCAGATGGATCCCTATGAGCTGATCAAAGTCCATGCAGAGGCCAATGTAGCCCCTTTCCCCTTTCTGATCGCAAAGGCATCTTGAAGCAAGAGGCCCAATAAGTTCCCCCAAACCATCATTCTCACAAACCAAACATTCAGTCTCGGCCTCACAGACAGCATCCCTTTTCCGGCAGGGTAACAATGGCTTCCACCGCGGCAAAGGGGATGGAAAAAAGTATGAAAGGGACGGAGCTAACTCTGCCCCCCTTCAGTCATGATCCCCCTGCACTCGCCCAAACCACTATCATGCTAGGTTGAACATATGGGATTGGTCTTAGTATATATCCAATGACCCAGCCCCCGAGGGTTGTACCAGTTTCAAAGTTAGTGGAGATAGGATAAACTAACGAAAAGGAGCTGGAAGAAGTGGGGAAGGCGAATTACAAGGTGGAGCAGATCATCGTCAAGCTACGCGAGGTAGAATTGAGCTGTGGAAAAGGAAAGACCATAGCGGAAGCGGTACGACAGGCGGGAGTAAGCGAACAAACGTATTACTGCTGGCAGCGGGAGTATGGCGGGATGAACACCAGCGATGCAAAACGGATGAAGGAACTGGAAAAAGAGAATGCGCAGCTGAAGAAGCTGGTAGCAGACCAGGCGCTGGACATAGCGATCTTGAAGGATGTCAACTCAAAAAACTTCTAAGCCCGGCAAAGCGGAAAGCGGTGGTCGACTACGTCATCAAGGAACACGGGGTGACGCAGCGGCGAGCTTGTCGGGTGTTGTCGGTTCACCGAACCGCTTACCGATACGAGGCGGTCAAACTGCCGGATGAAGATGAACTGCGAAGAGAAATCATAGAACTGGTCACCAACTATGGCCGAGTAGGATATCGGATGGTGACGGCGATGTTGCGCAACAACGGGAAACAGGTGAATCACAAGCGGGTGGAACGGATCTGGCGGGAAGAAGGGCTGAAACT
>JAVBSI010000023.1:0-30906 GCA_031556815.1 Eubacteriales bacterium
GAGCGATGCTATCTCCGGGCTCGATCGGCTATTCGCTTGCACCACAGCGGGATGGTAGCATTCGCTTCTCCTTTGAACTGTCGGATGCTTATGCCGTGGAGGAGGGCAAAACCTACACCATTCAAATGTGTTCATCCGTAAGGGAGGTGACCTTAGAGGGCAAACTGTTAGAGGATACCCGCCGCGACGAAAACTGGACGGTGAACATTCAGCCCATGCCGCTGGGCGACATGAACTAAAGGAGGCGTTGACTATGAAGCGTATGGGTAGCATTATTTTGATTCTTTGCCTTGGATGTCTCGCGGTGACAACGGCGCTGGCCGAGCCCGAGATCATTGTACCGGAGACCTACACCCAAACCGGTACGATGCCAATCTACCGGGCGACGGCACGGGATTTCAGCGATGGGTTAAAACCTGAGCTATTCAACCAATCGGGCATTTTCAGCCGGGACGAGTGGTCGATTACCTTTGCGGACGAGGCCATTCTGGACTGGGCTCCCGAGGCGCTGTTTTACAATGAATACAGCGGTACATTCGACGCCCACGCCCAGGAAGAGGGGCTCGAGCCGGACTACACTCCCCGCCCGGCGTTGTCCAACACGATTGCCAGTCTTGCCGGTTGGGCACGCAACGGCTGGCCTGGAAGCGGGCAAGTGTATCAGCTGGAAAAGACGGCGTTGACCCACATCACGCTGGACGAGGCGAAAGAGACGCTGGAAGCGCTTTTGCGGCAACTGGGTGTGACGGGGTACGTCTGCGATTACGCGCTGGACATGAGCGTGGAACGCATCGTGACGCTGGGCAACGACATGAAGGCGATGATCGCCTCAGGCAAGCATTTTTCGAACATACCACAGCCCGACTACAGCCAGACAGCCGCTGAGGATGAAGGATTTTACCTGAGCTATCATAAGCCGAGCGATGGCGGCAATCATGGCAACGGCGACATTTTTAGCGTGTATGCTTATGTGACCCCGCGCGGCGTCGTAGACATCTCCCTTCGTGATATGTACATCACCGGGGATGTGTACAGCACGCCCAAAGCACTGGTTGACCCCCAAATCATCCTGGAAAAACTGCCTGAAGCGGTTTCCTCATCCCGTTTCCCTGAGGCGGTGGTTTCCATTTCCAGCGTTCGGTTGACCTACGCGCCCTTGCGTGCCGCTGACAAAGCCGACGGCATGGTGCTCTCGCCCATATGGCTGGTCCTTTATCAGGACACAAAGGCGGAGAAAAGCGGATACGACTGCTGGGCGGAGTTCGACGCGGTGGACGGAAAGCTGCTGAATGCGATCTTCAAATGATGAGTTCCGTTCATCCAGCAACGAAAACAAAATTTTCCATGCCGTATGGATTGTTGCCTTTCAAAACCGCAAAAAAGACAGACCTCGTTAGATACCGCCTCAATGGTCGCAAAGCGACGATTGAGGCGGTAAAAGCTTGATTCATCTATTGCTTGTCGGTAAGGCGCACCTCCTGCCCGTTCACGTACACTTCTTGAATTTGCTCAATGTCCAGCGGTTCCTCAGGGATGCTATGATATTCAAAATGGGTTCCATCGTTGATGGTAGCCATGATTTCAAAGGTTTCCTGGGAGCCCCCTGACCTCTTCACCAATACCGTTGCCCGCACATCGGCATCCGGGTCTTTTTTTTCACCAATCATCGTCCATCCCATGGGCGAAACCATCACAGTGCGTACGCGCGCCGTACCCACGTCAATATCGCACTCCGCTTGCTTATAAGCTTTTACGGCTTCCAGTTGGAAGGTAACGTTCCAATCCCCTGTGATATAGGCCTCATTGGTAACAAAGCGCCCGCTCAATGCATGTGGTAACAGCCCTGTTTTCATCGTGAATACTTGTTCTTGATAATGAACTTTGCGTCCAGGAGGGGTGTGCATGTCCTTCATACTGTAGCCCGAGCTACACAATTCCCCTTGCTCATCCACGGCGAAGGAAACTGAAAGGGCGCTATATTCTTTTTCCGATGGCTGACCATCAGTCCGCAAAAGCCAGACCTCACCGTGGTCGTCCAAATGCTCGTCCATTTCATCGGGCTGAAACGGGGTGTATTTCTTTTGGGGAAAGCAGGTTTGCACATGAAGGCGGCCATCGATCAAGCCGACGTTGGAAATGTAGGCGAAGTCTATGCCGGGGATGGGAATGTGCATCTGGTTTGGAGGTAGAATCTTGATGCCATCATCTCTTGTAAGCTCATCAACACCGCTATAGCCATAACCCGCGATGATGCTTTTTTCTAGCCAGACTGCGCCTTTTTCATCCTGAAAGGTATCCGGAGAGATGTCAATATGGATATCCGCATACTCCGTGCGCCCTGCCAAAAAGGAACGCAGGTCAAAGGTTACCGTCCGCCCATATAGGCTCTCTCCGCCATACCCAAGAACGCTCAGCATGACCGTTTGCGTCTCTTCATCATAGGTCGCTGCACGCGGGTTATTGACATAGGTGCCTACGATGCTACAATCATACGGATCAATCAGCCCTTTTAGCCGTTGTTGCCCTGTGAGGTCTTGCAGGGTAAAGTAGGCCACGGCGCTTCGGTCATCACTCATGGCGGCCACCACTTCCATGCGTATGCCATTTGATTCCGCGACCAGCTCAAGTGGCTGAAGCATTTTGGCAATCGGTTCGCCGACCATGGATAAAAGCTTTTGAAAACTGGGGCTTGTTGCCGCCAGTACAGGAAGCGCAATGAACAGCGCCCCGCAAGCAATCAGAACGACCAGAGAACGCCGCCGGTTTTTTTGCATGGCTTTGGGGAGGGCCAGGATTCTTTTTTCCAGCTGCGGGCTTACTGTGACCTTTGCAAGCTGCTCATCCATCGTGGCCTTCAAAGACTTATTCTCCATCGTACCACTCCTTTGCTGTTTCTTTCAGTTGGGCCCGTGCCCGGGCCAGCCGGGTGGAAACCGTGGCCTGGGGAATGTGCAGCGCTGCCGCGATCTCCTTCAGCTTCATTTCTTCGTAGTAAAACAAAAGCACAACTTCCTTATACTTGGAGGAAAGCCTGGAGACAGCCAACATCAACGAATTGTCCAAACCATCAGCAGGATGATCCACAGCGCATAGCTGCGCAAGAAAGCTCTCGTCATCCACGCGTTTTCGATGCCAAGGCGTACGCAATTGATTTTTGCACACGTTGATGGCAATGCAGGTAAGCCACGTCTTTTCCTCGCAGTCCCCACGAAAGCGGGCGTAGGCATGAATGGCGCGCTCAAAAGTATCCTGCAAAGCGTCTTCAGCCAAGTGGTAATCCCGCAGATACAGAAAGCAGACCCTCAGAAGATCATCCCCATAGAGGGACAGCATTCTACCCAAGTCCATCTCGTCCCGCACTGCCTTGGATGTGATTGAAGTCACTTTCAGACCTCCCTTCATACCATTAGACACCTAAAGACATGAAAAACATTCAAAAAAATTGATGTGCTCACTGGATTGCACAACCTCCATAAGCAAAGAGAACATTTGGGTTCATTGTGCAAACAAAAAAGCCCGTTCGGACTTTTCAAATCTTTCGATCATCTGCGGCGTTTTGTCAACCCCATGGTAGCACGCTGCAATGATGATGTCAATTCCACCATCACAGTCGCATGCTCTCCCCCCTATTCCGCAAACAGCCCGGCGGGTCTTTTCCACCACCCTTCACGAGGGCAATGCAACAAAAGATTACAAAAACCTCATGTCTCTCTCCATGGCCCCATCCGGTGCGGCGCCTGGCTACAGCCAGACTGCCCGGCCCTCGCACTCTTTGCTTTAAAAAACCATAATCTTTTCGCCATATGAATATGAACTTTTTGTTGCGCCTCCCTTGATTTTTTTTACATTTGGCTTTACAATGTAAGAAATATGATGGAATGCGGTTCATTTTGGCATCATGAGCATTGCGTTTATCTGGCAATAAGGGATAGGAGGGAGCCAATGGCTAAGCGGATCTTATTGGTGGATGACGAGCCGTTGATCGTTAAGGGCCTCAAATATACGCTGGAGCAGGAAGGCTTTGAAACGGATTCCGCTGCCGATGGTGAAGAGGCGTTAGCCAAGTTTTTTGCCGGTAACTTTGACTTTATTCTGCTGGACGTGATGCTTCCCAAAATGGATGGCATCACCGTTTGCCAACGCATCCGGGAGCATAGCAACGTGCCCATTATCATGCTTACCGCCAAAGGAGAGCATATCGATAAAATCCTTGGTCTGGAATACGGCGCGGATGATTATATGACCAAGCCTTTTAACATCCTTGAGGTGAAGGCTCGCATCAAGACCATCCTGCGCCGGGCCATTGGCGCCCAGCAAGCCGAAGCCCGCAAAACCATCCGTGTACACGATATGGAAATCAACTCCATCAACCGATCCGTCACCTTGGGCAACAACGATGTGCGCCTCACCGCCAAGGAGTTTGATTTGCTGCAGATGTTTGTCAACAACCGGGGCAAGGTATTCAGCCGAGAAGCCATGCTGGAGACCGTTTGGAAATACGACTACACGGGTGATGCGCGCACGGTGGATGTGCACATCCGCCGCTTACGTGAGAAGATTGAGCGCAATCCCGCTCAGCCGGAGTTTATCTTCACCAAGTGGGGAGTGGGCTACTATTTCACCGATAAGGATTAATAATCCCTTTACCTCCATTCGATGGAAAATCCTACTCGCCTTCCTGCTGATCGTCGGGGTAAGCTATTATGCAGTGGCTACCTCCCTGAGTGCGCTGGTAGGCGATTATTTGTTCACTGACCGCATACGCCAGGACAGGAGCAGCACGGATCAGCTCACTGTGGAGGTTGCAGAGCTCTACCTGTCCGGCCAGATGTCCGCGTTGCAGACCTGCTTACAAGAAGCCAGTGGAACCCTTGGCGGTCGGCTGATGGTGCTGGATGGCAGCGGAAAGGTGCAGGCGGACAGCTATTCCGAGCTGAACGGTTCCCGCATGGAGTTGCCTGAGGTGGCCAGCATTTTGGTGGATGGCAAAACCGGCGACTATGGCGTACATAAGCTGAAGGGGCAAGCCGGTCTTTCCAACTCGCTGCTTTCTTTGTTACGCCCCTACGACCCCAACGCGGAGTGGGTGGGCTATTGCACCTCCGCCCTGACGCAAAACAGCAAGACCATCGGCGTATTGCTGTTTTCTTCCCCCATCCAGGAGATGATGCAGCGGCTATTCACCTTGCAGGATCAAATGGTTTTTTACTTCCTGGTGGCGGCTGGCGTGTCTGTGGTCATCGCGCTAATCTTTTCTCGGGTCATCACCAGCCCCATTGCCGCGCTTACCCGAAGCATCCAGCGCATGGGGCGGGGGGACCTCTCCGTGCGCGTGCCGGAAAAAGGCAGTGGCGAGTTGCGACGCCTGGCCAGCACCTTCAATACCATGTCCGAAAAGCTGGAAATGCTGGACAAGAGCCGCAACCAATTCGTATCCAACGCCAGCCATGAGCTGAAAACCCCTCTGGCCACCATGAAGATTCTGCTGGAAAGCATTATCTATGAACCCAATATGGACAGCAGCCTGCGGGCGGAATTTTTGACGGACGTGAACAAGGAAATCGACCGCCTGAACCTGATTATCAGCGACCTGCTGACCCTGGTGAGTATGGACGGAAAAACCATGCGGCTGAATCGAGAGACGTTCAGCCTGGCCCAGGTCATCAAAGAAAACGCCCATCGCCTGGCGCCCGTGGCCGAGCAGCGGGGCCAGAACATCAAGCTGCAACTGGCGGACAGCTGCGATATGTATGCGGATCGCGCCAAGCTGATGCAGGTGGTCTACAACCTGATGGATAACGCCATCAAATACACCCAAGAGGGCGGCGTTGTGCGGGTGCGGCTGATCCGTTCCGGCCGGGATGCCATACTATCCATTTCCGATAACGGCCCCGGCATTCCCAACGAGGATCAAGCGCACATCTTCGATCGTTTTTATCGCGTTGACAAGGCGCGTGGCCGGGACACCGGCGGCACCGGTCTGGGCTTGGCCATCGTGCATCAATTGGTGCTAATGCATGGGGGCAGCATCAGCGTGGACAGCGAAGAAGGCCATGGCACCACATTTACCGTAGAACTGCCCATTCATCAGGGATAGGAGGAATGCCCTTGAAGGGTTCCAAGTGTGTAGCGGGCCTCTTGGCTGCTTGCCTTTTGCCGCTGTTTGGCGGCTGCAGCGCCGCGCTGAACCCGCTGGAAAAAGCGGAGGCCACACCCGTGCCGGGCCTTTCTATGGAGTTGCACCCCGCCTCCGCCTCCCAAGATAATGTGGACACGTTGTCCGCCTCGCTGTACTATCGCTTTGGCGACCAGCCCCTGCTTGCGGCGGAAGCCCGTACCCTCACCGTGCCCAAAGATGAAAGCAAGGAACTGGCCATTATCCGCGCCTTGCTGGACGGCCCTTCTTCCGGCCACAGCGATTTGAAGCGGCTTTTTCCGGAAACTGTGGAGGCCTTGGGCATTTCCAGCCGCAGCGGCACCCTCTATGTAACCTTCAACGAGGCGTTGCTCACCGACGACGGTGTCCCAGAGAGCTGGCAGGAAAGCAGCGTTTGGGTCAACGAGGCTCCTTTGCGACGGGCCTTGGCCATCCAAAGTGTAGTGGCCTCCATCACGGAAAGCTTTCCCTACACCGGCGTTCAAATTTTGGTCTACAAGGAAAACCAAGTGGAAAGCAGCCTGCGTCTGGAAAACTCTTATTTTTTGAACGGCTCGCAGGGCCTTAGCGAGCCCCAGCCGCGCAACGAAGCCATGCTGCTGACCCCTGGAAACATGACCTTTCAGCTCATGAAGACCTGGCATGATCGAAACTATGAGTCCCTCTATCAATTCATCGCCTATGCTGAGGGCAACGAACCGAAGCCCTCCCTGCAGGACGTTTCGCAAGCGCTGGATGCCGCCCCTACACTGGCCTCCTTTGTGGCCAGTGGCGGCAGCGTCTCGCAAAGCGGCGCACAAGCGGTGGTCAGCGTGCAGCTTTCCCTCCTGGGCGCGGACGGCCCTGCCAGCATTGCCTCCTATCCTCTGCCCTTGATCCGTGAAAACGGCATCTGGAAAGTCGCTTATTCCTCATTGATAGCCCTTATGCTTCCCGAAAACCCTTGATTTGGATGATAAGGAGGAAATGCCGTGCACACCCCTTTGCGAACCATAACCCTCGTCATATGCCTGTCGCTCAGTTTCCTTGCGCTTTCCTCCTGTGCCAGCAACATCCCTTTGCATACGCTTACCGACCCCGTATCTTTGCCCACGGCGGCGCCCATCTACGTGGCGCCTATTGGAGATGCGGCTCTGGAATATTCCGCTGAGGTCACGCTGTTTTTGCCCAGGCATCAAAGCACGCGCCTAGCCTCCATCACCCAAACCATCCCCATGACAGCAGCCAAACCCCAGACAGAGAGCATTGTGCGCGCCTTGTTGAACTACGAAGGCGACGGCCTTGTATCCCCCGTTGGCGGCACAGTCAAGCTCTCGCTGTATGGTGCAAACCCCGTGGAGTCCAGCCGTAATGTGGTTACTGTAAACCTTGCCGCTTCCGCTTTGCAGTTGGACCGCAAAGCCTTTTATCTGGCCTGCCAGGCCATTGCCAATACCCTTACTACTTTGCCTGGAATTGATTATGTCAATGTGCTGGTGATGGATAAAAAAATCGGCTTAGACATTGCCAGCACGCTGCCCATGGGTACCCTGGGCCGAAGCGTTGGCCAGGACCTGGGCGCCGTGTATGAACAGCTGCTGTCCCAACGTCCCGGCCCCAACGCCGATCCCGCCAGCAACCGGTTTACCGCCCTGACCACCCTCTATTTTCCATTGATGCATGTAGACGGCCTCATGCCGGAGACCCGTTCCGTCACCTTTGATGGCCTGGCGTTTCCGGATATGGTCGCCAAACTTCTTGCCGAGCTTGCCATCGGGCCTCAACAGCCCATTCGTTCTCCCGCCCTGCCTCTTTTGGCCGATATGTTGACCTCTCCCCCAGTTTTTTCGGATACGTCGGAGGGCGGGGGCAAGATGGTCTCTTTGCATTTTGACCATCATTTTGACGAAATGCTAACAGCAGTAAACCTGAATCGCGCCAGCTGCATGGCTTCTATCACCTATACCCTCTCCACCTTTCTGCCTGGGCTCAACGGCGTTACGTTTTACATCGGTGAGGATCGGGTGGAAAACGTGCTGCTTCGAGATCCCCAAAAAGCGCAAATCGCCCTCCTGTTCAACCAAGCAGTGCAATCACGGGCAGACTACGCCCCCTTCCTCATGGATATTGGTGAGCTCTATTTTGCGGACGACAGCGGCACAAAGCTGCTGATGGTGGAACGGCCCATGCCCTATTACCTGGTGCGTAATCCCCGGGCCCTGCTGCTGGAATTGGCCAGGGGCCCGCAAGGATACGACAACGTTCCCTCCTACCCCATTATGGCAGCCGGTGCGCTGAAGGATTCCGACCTGGTTGGTTTCTCCCTGAGCAGCAACACGCTGCTGGTGAATTTTGCACCTACCTTTGCCCTGGTAGGGCAGGGTTTTTCCAAACATCAGGATAGGCTGTTAGCCTACGGTCTGGTGAACACCCTAACTTGTATCAGCCGCATCCGTCAGGTCAGCTTCTTTGTGGCAGGCGAAACCCCCACGGGCTTCTCCGGCGATATTTACTGGGCTGGCGATTTTTATCAAAACATGGGCCTGGTACGCCAGGCCCCTTAAGGAAACTTTGTTATCCTTCGTGCTGCCGGCGCTTTTGTTGTCGTTATTTATGTCCGTTGTTCCTGCGTGATGGGCAGTTTTGCGGAGAAAGTGGTGCCTACCCCTTCTTTGCTGCGCACGTTCAGCTTTCCCTCATGGGCTACCACGATGATCCTCGCAATGGATAGCCCCAAACCATGCCCGCTGGACTGTGCCTTGCGCGCTTTATCACTTCGGTAGAAACGATCAAATATCCGCGGCATCTCCTGGGCGGAGATGCCCGCCCCCGTATCGGAGACGGAGAGGACGCATTCCTCCCCTTCCTTTCGCATGCAAAGCGTGACCTTGCCCTCCGGCGGGGTGTATTTGATGGCATTGTCCACCAAAATGCGCATCAGCTGCTTCAGCATCCCTTTGTCCCCATTGAGGGTGCAGCTGTCTTCCAGCTTTAGCTCAAACTTGTGCGCTGGAGAAAGCAGCTTGGCATCCCGATGAACAGAACTCATTATCTCGGTGGGATCAAATACTTCCATTTCCAGCATCAACGTCTTTTTGTCATGACGGGCCAAGAACAGTAACCGTTCCACCAGCTCCTTCATGGCGGTGGTCTCTTGGGAAATGGCGGCAATGCCCTCATCCAGCACAGCCTTGTCGGTCTTGCCCCAGCGCTCCAGCATGCTGGCATACCCTTGAATCACCGCGATGGGGGTTCGCAATTCGTGGGATGCATCGCTGACAAACTGTTTTTGACTGTTGTAGCTACGCTCGATACGGTCCAGCATAAGGTTGATCACAGAGGCCAGATCCTTCAACTCGTTTTTCGTTCCCTCAATGCTGATGCGGTCACTAAGGTTATGGGCACTCAGGGCGGCGGCGGCATCCACCATGTCCGATATGGGTTTGAGAACCTTTCGATTCAATCGGTTCCGATGCCGCAGAAAATACACCATCCGGTACAGATCAAGGCAAATCAGCGTCCAAAACAGGATGCTGAAAACATGAACCCAATATTTCAGGGAGAACACCACCACCAGTGGGCCTTGCAGCGTATCTGTATAGATGGCGATGTGCGGATCCTTCAGCGGCAGAAACTCAGCAAAAGCCAGGTTGATTTTTTGAAAAAACCCTTGCAAATTGCTGGGCAGCGGTTCCTTCATCAAGTACGCGTCCGAGAGTGGCAGCCCTTTGAGCTGCGCTTTGGAAAAATGCAGCTCTTGGGCGGGCTTTACCTCCGCAATGGCATCGATCGTCTGGTTCACCGTGGGAATCTGCGCCAGCGACAATGCCGCCAGCACCACAAACATCATCGTCAGCGTGGTATGCAGCAGCTGCATTGCGTAATGAATAGCAATACGCAAGGTGAGCGAAAACCTCAGATTGGACAGCAGTTTGGAAAATCCATAGCGCACCCGCGCCCCCGGTGACCGGGTTTTTGCTTTTTGGAACGGGCTTTGCTCCAACGGTTCCTGTTCCTCGTCCTCAACTGACAAGTCAACCTGCGCTTCTCTTGGAAGAAGTTTTTTTTGTCTCTGCTTTTTACTCATAACGGAACATATACCCCACAGCGCGGATGGTATGGATGGACTTGATGCCAAAGCGATCGTCTATCTTCTGACGCAAGTAGCGGATGTATACATCCACAATGTTGGTGTCTCCCGCGAACTCATAGCCCCACACATGGCTAAGAAGCTCGTCTCGGGTGATGGCGCTGTTTTCATGCTGCCATAGATACAGCAGCAGGTCAAACTCTTTCTTGGTCAGGGCGATGGGCTCCTCTCCATAATGTGCGCTGTAATTGGCCGGCTCAATGCATAAGCTGCCTGCCTTTAACGCCTTGGTTACCGTGCCTGCCGCTTTGTCCGGGCGGTGCTTTTTTAAAGACACCCGGATGCGAGCCAGCAGCTCCTCAATGGCAAAAGGCTTGGTGATATAATCATCCGCACCCATGTCCAGCCCCATCACCTTGTCGCTAACGTCATCCTTGGCGGTGAGCATAATAATTGGCAAATCGCTGGTTTGGCGCAGACGCCGGCAGACTTCAATACCACTTAGCTCCGGCAGCATCAGATCCAAAATCAACAGATCCGGCTGCCAACTCTCGCACAGCGCCAGCCCCGAGCGTCCGTCATGGGCGGCCTGCACCTCGTAGCCCTCGTGCTCCAGCTCCAGCGTCACAAAGCGCGCGATTTTCACTTCATCTTCCACGATCAAGATTTTGCTCATGGCCGTCTCCTTTGGCGCAGCAGCGCTCCCCCAGTATACCAGATGTATGTAGGCCCTACAAGGTCATCCCCATGGCAGGCTGCTGCCATGGGGATAAGGACTCTCGCCGCTGCTTTATTGGATATCCGCCTCGTGAAAGCCATCCTGATCCTCTTTCACGTCCACTTTTCCCTCTCCTGGAAACTGCACGTTTACAGGCGTTGTGCCGCTGGCGGCGGTCTCAGCGCGGGGCGGGTCCTCCGTCTGGGTTGCCGACTTCTGGGTGTCCACAAAGCCCATGTCTTTTGCGAAAGTAAAAGCTGTATTCTTCACATTGGACGAAGCGTTCTTCACAATGTTTTTCAGGTTGTCCGAGGAAAAATCAGCGCTGTTACGCTCAAAGGCGAAGCGATATCCCAGCACGATGGCAGCAACCCCGCCGATGATCAGCACCCAGAAAGCCGTCAGTGCCATAAAAATCACAAACAACACGGAAACGTTTATGATGGGCACATTGCCTTTGTTTACTTTAACCCGCATGCGATACAGGGTGTTGAACAGGCTCGCCACCCTCCCCTTTCTGTAACCCGTCTGCTGGCCATTTTTCGCATCCTTCAAACGGCCGTTTTTCTCCAGGTCCACCAGTGCCTTTGCCAGGCTTCCATTGTGATACTCCAACAGGTTGACGGCCTCCTCATAGGAAATGCCACTTTTTTGCCGCAAAATCTCAATGTCTTCAACCGTATACTGCGCCATTGCCAATGCCTCCTTCATCAATGGAGAATGATTTCTCCCACGCGCTTATCATAGCACTGCTGTGCATAAGATGCTTGAGTTTTGGTTAATAGCTTCATGAGAATATGATGAGAAAGTGCTTTTCCCCTATGGAAAGCACCTCGCTCTTCCTGTCTCTTTGTTGACGATTCTTCAAGATTTTGGTATCATAGTCTTAGCCAATGGCTTGATACGCCAGAGTGCTGTGAAGGAGGATTCCCTATGGCTTTTTCGATTGTGGCCGATGTTAGCTGTGATTTGCCTGTGACCTATTCCAGCAAACATAAAAATTTTATGATTGCCCCTATGTCCTATCAAATTGATGGCGCCGTCACAGTAATAGACCCTCTGGATCCGCATTTGGATCAAACCGCCCATGCCTTTTACCAAAAATTAGAAAACGGGGCTGTCGCTACCACGTCCCAGGTGAACCAACAAACCTGGTTGGACTTGTTGACCCCCTTATGCGAGCAAGGTCAGGATGCTTTGGTGGTTACGCTTTCCAGCGGTATAAGCGGCACCTATGATTCAGCTTGTGCAGCGGTAGCGGAGCTGAAGGCAAAATACCCCGATCGCAAGCTTTTTGCGGTAGATTCTCTCTCCGCTAGCCTTGGGAGTGGGCTTTTAATACACCATGTATTGGCATACCGGGATGCAGGCCATGACATTGATGCCTGTCACGCTTTTGCTAAGAACTTGATCCCCAAGGTGAACCACTGGTTTACAGTGAATGATCTGCACTTCCTCCGCAGAGGTGGGCGCGTCTCCGCTACCAGCGCATATCTGGGCAGCATTCTCAAAATCAAGCCGGTACTTAATGTTGATCCCAAGGGCAAGCTGATCCCACGGCAGAAGGTACAAGGCCGCAAGCGAAGCCTTCGTGCCCTGTTTGATAAGGTGCAAGAGTTCGCCATTGAACCGGAAAAGAGTATTATGTTTATCAGCCATGGCGATTGCAAGGAAGATGCCGATTGGTTGGCCGACAAGCTCAAGGCCGAACTTCATGTGCCCGAGATCATGGTGTCGGTGGTGGGACCCTTGATCGGCTCCCACTCAGGCCCGGGTACTCTGGCCATGTTCTTTATTGGCAAGGATGCCGCGGGACGGATGACGAGCCCGGAAGAATAAACCATTGGAAGATCCCCCGGCAATTGCCGGGGGATCTTGATTTAATGATCAGGCTTTGGGTTCTGCTTCCACCTCTGCCGACAGAGGCTTCCATCCGATAAGCACGCCGCTGGCAATATTCGCTCGTTGCCATGTGACCTGCTGAAACCCAGCCCTTTGCATGCTGTCCACCATATCCGTCTTGCTTTGCGTCCAGCCGAAAATGCTGTCCTCACCCTCGCTGGCAAACAGCCCCGCCACTTGACGTAAGGGGCTTGGACAATAGACCGTGCCCAGCAAAAACTGCCCACCGGGCTTCAATACCCGCAGAATCTCTTCCAAAAGGATGGGCCAGTGATCGCTCATCCCTCGGCCTTTGCGCAACAAAACAGCGTCAAAGGAGCTTTCCCGCCAGGGAATGTCCTCCGCTCGGGCATAAATGATGTCCGCATGCTGCAGACGGCTACGGGATTGCTTTACATGCTCCATGCTGGTGGAAACCCCGCATATCTCGCATTCCATATTCCGGTATAAGTATTCCAGCAAAAGGCCATCCTGGGTATTTGCATCCAACACTTTATCGCCAGGATCCAGTACCACCCAACGAAGCATCGTCCGCTCCATGGCGGTCAATTTAGGCGTAAGCTGGGGAGGCGCTTCACGCTGAAACCCACTGCTCTGAGCTTTGGAGATCACGCCGCGCCCTCCTTTACAAAAGTAATACGATACTTCTATACTATAACACACTTTTGAAAAGAATGCACGTTTTTTGTAACATATTTCGGCTTATGCGTATTTTTCCTGTAATAGATAGGTTTTGGAAGCGCTCCCAAGCAGCCATATGATAAGCAATACATCGAGAATAACGATAAGCGCAAGAATTAACAAAATCGACAAATTTTGCGCCAGCCCTAGGGAACCCAGCCAGAAAAAGCCTGCGATAAAAAGTCCCATCAGCGCAAGGGTGCTAAGCATCGAGAAAACACCGTTCATGTTGCGTTTGACCGCTTCCGTCTCGCTTTTCCAGTTAAGCCTGGGGTGATAGACATCCATAAGCAGGCCTAGCACGCAGGTGAGCAATGCAAACGGCAAAGACGCGACTGCACCGGCCAATACCTGCGGCCACAAGGTTGGCAGCATGATGCCCAGCGTAACAGCCGTCAGAGCAATCGTAACCCCGGTGATGGTTAGGCCCATCAAGAGCTTGGCTAACAGCTGCGTACTGGCAGGCACAGGGATGATCTTAGCAAAATACCTCCGCTTGCCCTCCCGGGACACTGCGGTGGACACCGCAATGTTCATAAAACAGGTAAACCAGAACACCGCCAAAAAAATGAGGAAAAACACCGTCGGCGGCACCAGGCTCAGCATCCAGGACGTAGCAGGTATGCCATTCGTATAACGCCCCATGCTGATCAGCATCACTACCATCATGATGGGAAACATGATGATTTGAACAAGGCAGTTGGTGGCATAGGGCGTCACGGTGAGAATCTCCGATATTTCTCTGCGGTACAGCGCAGCGATGGGCGTACGTTGCCGCCAATCCGCCTTCCCTTTTTTAGCCCTGGAATTCAGGCGCGTAAGTACCTCACTTTGCTTCATCGCCAACGTTTGGTAACGCGGCCCCAACAACCAAACCAGCAGCGCAAATACCGCTAAGGACACCCCTGCAAACAGAATGCCCATGCCCCATGCAGAAGCGCCCGTTTTCATCAGCGCGTCGCACAGCCAGCCCACCGGCGGGAAGGCCCGCACAATCGTTCCTACCAACGCGCTTTGGTTCATCACCAGCTGTTGGATGGCCAGGCCAAGATGCTCGCCCTGGGTATCGGACATCGACATGGAAAAATTGACCTGAAAAATCATGATAGAAGCTACAAACAGGAGTGTAACAATGGTTGTGACCCCTTCACGCCGTTTCCAGAGGGCCGAAATGCGGATCAGACCAAAGGAGAGAGCTGCCACGATGACCATGGGGATCATGGACAAAAAGGGCACAAAGAGCACCATCTTAACGTACAGCCAAAAGCTGGCTCCGACATGCAGCCCGTACAGAATGATCACCGGCAGGCATACCAGCAGCGCAGTACAGGCTTCTCCCAGCGCGATGATGGACAGCTTGTCAAACAGAAGCCCCCGGGAGGAGATGGGTAGCGCGCTGACCATCTCCGTATCCTTGGAAAAAAACAAAGTGGTAAACACCATGAAGAAGCTGAGGAATAACGTGATGAACACACATAGCAGGAAGGTTACCGCCAGCGCCCCGCCGGGCTGACCAATCATCGCAAACCCTTGAAAAACATAATACTCCAACACCACCACCATGGCGTACAGCACCAATGCCAGCGCGGCAAACCCGATGAACGCAAACACAGCCTTGGCCTTGCTTTGCCCTGCCCTTTGGCTGCCTGTGGGCAGCATGGCCAGCAAACGGTCCCGAACCAACAACCGCAAATAAGCCAGCATCTTATCCCTCCTGTTCCGTCAATTCCAGAAACAACGCCTCCAGCGAGCTGTCCTTGGCGTTGCCTTTCAGCACCTCCAAGGTGCCCTGGGCAATCAATCTGCCATGCTGGATGATGCCGATCTCATCACATAGGCGCTCGGCTACGTCCAACACATGGGTGGAGAAAAACACGCTGCGGCCTTCCTGGCAGTGGGTCTTCATCTCCTCTTTAAGCACATGCATGCTTTTGGGATCCAATCCGGTCATGGGTTCATCCAAAATCCAGATGCTGGGATGATGGATCAGCGCACCGATGATGGACAGTTTTTGCTTCATGCCGTGGGAATAGCTTCGAATCTGCTGATAGGCGGCGCCCTCCAGCTCAAAGAGCGACAGGTATTTTTCGATATGCCGCTTTCGCTCCTCCTGCCCAACGCCATACACGTCTGCCAAAAAACGCAGATACGTCATGCCCGACAAACGGTCATACATCTCAAAGTTGTCAGGCACATAGCCGAAGGTGCGCTTTGCCTCCAGCGGGTTGTCCGCCATGCTGATCCCATCCAAAAAAACCTTGCCTTCATCCGGCTGTAAAATGCCCGTCATCAGCTTAATGGTGGTGGTTTTCCCCGCTCCATTGGGCCCGATGAATCCAAAGACTTTGCCGTTCTCTACGTCCAAATGCAGGCTGTCAACGGCTTTCACCTGCCCGCCGGCATAGGTTTTGGTTACGTTTTCAAAGCGAATCATAGGTTCCTCCTCCATCCTTCTGGGCGTTTGTATCAACCATATCATAGCGCAACCCCACGAAAAAAGGAAGCGGGTTTGCCCCACTTCCTCTTTGGTAAGCTTTAACGCATCAGTTTGCCGCCCGTTGCTCGATCATGGATTTTACCTTCATTAGCCGGGTGAGGGCGCCTCGCTCATTTTCATCCAGCTTCATGGAGATAAAGCGCACGGTTTCCACAAACTGTGGAATCATCACATATTCCAGCGCATTTACCCGGCGGCGGGTCTTTTCGATCTCATCGGCCAGCAGGTCGCAAGCCTTCTCGGTTTCCGCTAGGCGCACCAGCTTTGGCAACAGTTCCGCCAGGGAGGCGATGGCTCCATCCAGCTGAGCGGAGGTTTCCGCCAGGCCGTAGCTGAGCACGGCTTGTTGCATCCTCTCCTCCACGATGCGAAAGGTTGGCACTCGGACGCTTAAGATGCTCCGGCTGCCAGTCTCCACCTCCACATGGCGGGCAGGATACAGCAGCGCTTCCTCCATAAGCGCCGGTTCCGTCACAGATCGCGCCATGGCAAATGCCCTCAGCGAAACGGAAAGCTCCGCCTCCACTTCCTTGCGCAGGGCGTGGTTTTCCCGCACCAGGACAATGAACTGGCGCACCATCTCGTCCCGTTTGTCTTTGAGCAGCTTGTGCCCGCGTTTGGCTGTCACCAGCCGCCGCTTGATCCGCGTGAGCTCCATGCGGGTGGGGTTTACGCGCAATGCTCCCGCCATCAAAGTTCCTCCTCAGCATCGTCCATCACATCATCCATGGCAGAATGCCAATACTTGTCCAGCATGTCATCCCGGATGCGCTTTAGCTCGGTTCGGGGCAGCATGGATAGCAGGCTCCAGCCCAAATCCAAGGTCTCCGCGATGGAGCGGTTGGCCTGGTACCCTTGGGACACATACTGCTTTTCAAAGGCATCCGCAAAGGCAGCATACTTCTTATCCACGTCGGTGAGGGCGGCATCGCCTAAAATCACAGCCAATTCCTTTGCGTCCTTGCCACGGGAATAGGCCGCGAAAAGCTGGTTCATGGTGGCTGCATGGTCCTCCCGGGTCTTGCCTTTACCAATGCCCTTGTCCTTCAAGCGGCTCAGGGAAGGCAACACGTCGATGGGAGGTTGGATGCCCTTGCGGTTCAGCTCCCGGCTCAGGATAATCTGCCCCTCGGTGATATAGCCGGTGAGGTCGGGGATGGGGTGTGTCTTGTCATCCTCAGGCATGGACAGGATGGGAATCTGGGTGATGGAGCCCTCCTTGCCGATCACGCGCCCGGCCCGTTCGTAAATGGAAGCCAAGTCCGTATACAGATACCCAGGATAACCCCGGCGACCGGGTACTTCCTTTCGGGCCGCGGATACTTCCCGCAGGGCCTCGGCATAGTTGGTGATGTCCGTGAGGATGACCAGCACATGCATGCCCTTTTCGTAGGCCAGGTATTCGGCAGCGGTGAGGGCCATGCGGGGAGTGGCGATGCGCTCGATGGCGGGGTCATTGGCCAGGTTCATAAACAGCACGGCCCGCTCGATGGCGCCGGTGCGGCGAAAGTCGCTGATAAAGTATTCGGCTTCCTCAAAGGTGATGCCCACCGCGCCAAAAACCACGGCAAACTTGGCGTCCGTGCCCAGCACCCGGGCCTGGCGCGCAATCTGCGTTGCCAACTGGGCGTGGGGCAAGCCGCTGCCGGAAAACACAGGCAGCTTCTGGCCTCGTACCAGTGTGTTCAGCCCGTCAATGGCGGACACGCCGGTCTGAATAAACTCATTGGGGTAATCCCGAGCAGCGGGGTTCAGCGGCTCGCCATTGATATCCATCCGCTTTTCGGGGATCAGGGCGGGGCCGTTGTCCCGGGGATTGCCCATGCCGTCAAACACCCTGCCCAGCATATCCTCAGACACGCACAGCTCAATGCCATGGCCCAGGAACCGCGCGGAAGCCGTGTCGATCTGCAACCCGTTGCTGCTTTCAAAAAGCTGCACCAGGGCCTGCGCGCCATTGACTTCCAGCACCTTACCCCGGCGGAGTTCGCCGCTGGCTTGACGGATCTCCACCAGCTCGTTATAGGTGACGCCTTCCACGCCATCCACCAACATCAGCGGGCCTACCACTTCTTTGATGGTGCGGTATTCCTTGAGCATCTCAGCGCGCCCCCTCTTCCGTTAGCGCCGCCATTTGGCCGGCCAACTCGTTTTCGATCTTGGTGAACTGATCCTTGTTGTCTTCGGGGATGTACTTGCTTCGGCCAATGCTTTCGCGCACAGGCAGATGAAGCACATCAGAAAGGTTAGCGCCGCTCTCCAGGGCCTTGCGACCCATCTGCTGGAACTGCAGGATCAGCCGAAGCATCAGGAATTGCTTCTCCAGCGAGGTATAGGTGTCTACATTGTCAAAGGCATTTTGGTGCAGGTAATCCTCCCGCAGAGACCGGGCGACCTCCATGGTGAGCCGGTCCTTCCAGCTGAGGGCATCCATGCCCACCAACCGGACGATCTCGTCCAGTTCGGCTTCCTCCTGCAGCAGCTGCATGGCACGGGAGCGAAGCTCATTCCACTCCGGAGACACGTGGTCGCCAAACCACTCCTCCAGGCGGTCAATATAGAGCGAGTAGGACTGCAGCCAATCAATGGCCGGGAAATGCCGCTTATACGCCAAAGAAGCGCTCAGGCCCCAGAACACCTTTACGATCCGCAGCGTGGCTTGGGACACCGGTTCGGAGATATCCCCACCGGGAGGGGACACCGCGCCGATAGCGGAAATGCTGCCCACGCGGCCCTCCTCACCCAGGCACCTCACCATGCCCGCCCGCTCGTAGAACTCCGCCACGCGGCTGGACAGATACGCCGGATAGCCTTCCTCGCCGGGCATTTCCTCCAAGCGACCGCTCATTTCGCGCAGCGCCTCGGCCCAGCGACTGGTGGAGTCCGCCATGATGGCGACCTTATAGCCCATATCCCGGAAGTATTCCGCGATGGTAATTCCGGTATAAATAGATGCTTCCCGGGCCGCCACAGGCATGTCGGAGGTGTTGGCAATCAGCACGGTGCGGCGCATCAGGCTTTCTCCGGTGCGGGGGTCATGAAGCTCTGGAAACTCCATCAGCACGTCCGTCATCTCGTTGCCACGCTCACCACAGCCCACATACACGATGATGTCCGCATCTGCCCATTTGGCCAGCTGATGCTGCACCACGGTCTTGCCGGAGCCGAAGGGCCCGGGCACGGCAGCCACGCCACCGCTGGCAATGGGAAAGAAAGTATCAATGACCCGCTGGCCCGTAATCATTGGCATATCCGGGGATAGCTTTTCAGTATAAGGACGTCCTCGGCGTACCGGCCACTTCTGCAGCATCGAAATATCATGGGTCTTGCCGGTGCCGTCTTTCACGGTGCAGACCACATCGGTCACGGTAGCGTCGCCAGCCTTGATGAAGGCCACTTCCCCCTCCACCCCCATGGGGCAAAGGATCCGATGCTCCACCACCTTGGTTTCCTGCACCACGCCCAGGATCACGCCGGGGGTCACCTTATCCCCCGCTTTTACCTTGGGCTGAAAATCCCATTTCTTCTCCCTGTCCAGGGAGGGCACCTCCACGCCGCGGGTGATGCGCTCCCCTGTCTTTTCACGGATCTTGGTCAGCGGTCGCTGGATGCCATCAAAGATGCTCTCAATGAGGCCCGGCCCAAGTTCCACGGACAGCGGCGCGCCGGTGCTTTCCACAGGCTCACCGGGGCCCAGGCCGCTGGTCTCCTCGTATACCTGAATGCTGGCACGGTCGCCGCGCAGCTCAATAATCTCCCCGACCAAGCGTTCACGGCTAACGCGTACCACGTCGTACATACGCGCATCCGCCATGTTTTCCGCTACAATCAAGGGGCCGGCGACCTTTACGATGGTTCCTTGTGCCATGCTTGCTTACCCCTCTCTCTCGTTGTTAAACAGTATGTCTGCGCCGATGGCCTTTTCCACATTGGCTTTGAGCCGGGCCATGGCATATCCGCTGGAACCCTGGCTGCCCGGAATGGGGATGATGGCCACAGGCTCGTTTTGATATCGCTGCAAGGCCTCGGGCACTTGCTGGGCGGCGGCCTCGGTGATGAAAATCACCCGGATGCCCTCCCGGGATAGTACGAACAACGCCCGGGTGGTCTCCTCCGCCGTGGTGGTGGGGATCACCTTCATGCCGATGGCCTTAAAGCCTAGCACCGCGTCCCTCTCTCCCACCACAGCCATGGTGTAGCCTTCCTTAGCCATTCAGCTCACGCACCCTTTCGGCCACGGCTTCGCCATCAAACCCGTTCAGCTTGCCCGCCAAAATCAGCCGCACATCCATGGCCTCCCGTTGGCTTTGCAGCAAGTAGCCGATCAGCGTAGCAATGGTGGTCATGTTGTATTGATAGGGCTTGAACAAACCGTAGAGATAATCGTCCGCCGTTTTTTCCAACAAGGGCAGCTTTCCGGCGTTCACCGTGCAGGCCACGGCTTGCTGAAACACCCCGTTACCATAGGGCATCATCAGCCTGGCCAGCCTATCCGGCTCCGCAATGGCTTTCAAAAAGGTCTCAGCCTTCACCTTTCCTCCCGGAAGCGCGATGGACGCGAAAAACGCGTTCTCCTTGCCCATGGCCTTGGCCCGCACCAACATAATGAAATTCTGTAAATCCGCCTTGGCGCTAAAATATCGCTTGGCCACATCCGCCTGTTTACCCTCCAACCAAAGGCCCGCCTGTTTGTACATGGCCTTGTCCAGCTCGGTATCAATGAGCATGGGGTCAAACTTGATGACCAGCTTCTTTTCTAGCCCTTCCATGGCTTCCCGCAGGCTGATGGGCAGGGTAGTATAGGTATGATCCGCCACAGCATGGCGCAGATTCTCTATGGGAATGGTTCCACAGGCGGACAGAAAATCCGGCTTTTGGGCCAAAAAACGGGATTTCAACAGCACTTTCAAATTGTGGACATCATAGCGGAGCAAGAAACAGTCCGTCACCTGAGGCTGCGGGGTCAGTTCCCGGACGAGCTTACATGCTTTTTGCACATGCAGGTCCGCGGCAGTCTGGACATCCATGTCCTCGCTGGAAAGAAAACCGATATCCATAAGTGTGCGCTGCGCTTCCTGGTAGGTGTGGGCTGCCATCAGCCGCTCGATCTGCGCTCGTTTGAGAGCGCTACGGCCAAGCACGCCAATCCGCCCGCAGGCATAGGGTATGCTGGGTTGTGGCATCTCCAAACCTCCTCTTCCCTCACGGCAAGCCTCAAGGCATGCCGCAAGTTCTCTATCTCACTCAACCGCCAAACAATTCCCTGGCGATCTGAGCCTCCATGTCCGCGCGCAGGGAATCCAGCACGGTTTCAAAGGTACACACCACCTGGGAGCCCTGGCCTGCTAAAATGACGCCGGTACATCCAGGCCGTTTTTCAGAAGCCACCGTGAGCTTCCCCTCTTTTCCTTTTGCCGCCAAGGCCTTGTCCGCCTCCTCCACAAAGGAAGGATCGAACCAGCCCGCCTTGTCCGCACCCAGAACCAACGTTTCCGAGCCGTTAGCCACGTCCGTCACCTGCTTCAGGAAAAAAGCGCGCATGTCCTTGGCCGGCATGGAAACCAGCTTTTCCCTGGCCACGGCAAAAGCCTCGTCCATCAGCGCTTGCTTTTTGCCCAGCAGCTCTTTGCGGTCGTCCAACTCAGCCATGCGCAGCATGCGCTGCTCCAGCTCGGCGCTTTCCTTTTCCGCTTGGATCACCATGGTCTCCCGCTGGGCGTCCATCTTTGCCCGCGAAGCCTCCATGAGCTGGGAAGCCTTCTTGCCTGCCTCTTGCACCAGACCCTCGGCAGCCGCGCGCGCATCCTCCCCAATTTTATCCAGGATGGCTTGTGCGTTCATGTCATGCTCCTTATCCCAGGTGAATGGAATTGACGATCAGGAAGGATACCAGCAACGACAGCACCGCATAGGTCTCCACCATAACGGTCATGGTAATGCCCTTGCCGCTCATTTCCGGGCGTTGGCCGGTCATAATCATGCTGGCGGCAGCCACTTGCCCTTGCTTGATGGCGGAATAATAGCCAATGAGGCCTACCGGCAGACAACCCGCAATGATGCCCAGGCCCTGCTCCACCGTTACGGCCACCATACTGCCGCCCAACACATTGGTGTTAATCAGCACAATAACGGCTACCAAAAAGCCATAAATACCTTGGGTTGCCGGCAGCAGTTGAAGCACCAGCAGCTTGCTGTTGACCTCCGGGTTTTCCGTAGAAACGCCCGCGTTGGTCTCGCCAGCCAGACCCACACCGCGGCTGGAGCCGATCCCCGAAGCGATTACCGCAATCCCGGCACCCAAAAGAGCAAAAATCTGACCCAAAGACATAGAGATACCCTCCTAATCATGTTTTGTAAATAGGCATTATATGGTTCACATCAAGTGCGCTCAGACGCTTCTTGAATGGAAACATAACGACTGGTTGTTTGTAGCGGCATAAAGGGCTTTCCGCCGTCCTCGTAAAATTTACCGAAGAATTCGATGTACTGCAAGCGGCAACTGTGCACATACGCACCCAGGATATTGATACCCGCGTTGAACAAGTGGGCAAAAACAAACAGCGCCACACCCAGCACCTTGCCGATGATCCCGGCATTAAACACCATCCCCACCAGCTGATTAAACACCATGCCGATCACGCCTGTGGCCAAACCCATTCCAAACAATCGCATGTAGCTGAGTAGATCGCTGATCCAGCCTGTTGCGCCATACAGTGCGCCCAGGCCGCTGAGCAGTCGTTTCAGGGGGTTCTTACTCTTTTCCCGACCAGAGGTCACCAGAATGATACCAACACCTGCCAAGGCCATCCATTGGCCCACAGAGGGAAGCAATATCATCAAAATGAGACCCACCACCAGCAAAAACCAGCTCAGCTGGTCCGCCACGGCCGCCAGAGGATGGCCCCGCTTGATGTTCATATAGGCGGCCACGCCCAGGCCCGCAAACAGATGCACCGCACCAAGCCCAATACACACCGCCATCACAGGCAACGCGTTATTTACCGGGTCAAACACAGAAGGCCATGGGCCAAACCCAAACCATGTGTTGAACAGCGCTCCCCAAATGATGGTGGCAATGCCGCCCCAAAAGAGGATCTTCATCAGGTTCTTAGCACCCGCCGAGGGCTTCATAAACTTGATCATAATGGGAATGAGCATGGCCATCAAAATGCCATACCCTGCGTCGCTAATCATCATACCCATGAAGTTGGCAAAGAAGGGCATCATCACAGCTGTGGGGTCCATCCCTGTGGGCGAGGGCAGTGAAAACCCCGCCACGACGGACTCAAAGGGATTCACCACCATGTTGTTGTGCAGCAACACCGGGGGGACATCCCCCTCCGCCGGGTCGGTAAACTCCACGCTTGCCGTAGGTGACGCCTTGCGTAGCGTCTTTTCCACCCGAGTGGTCATGGGCTCCGGTACCCAGCCCCACAAATAGACGGTATGCTGAGAACCTATAAATCCCTGTGCCGCAAGCAACTGGTCTTTGCGGGAGTGCAAGCAATCCGACAAGATTCGCAAGTCTGGAAGATCCTTTGCGTATTGTGCGATATCCTTGAGGATGTCGCTCTGACGCCTGGCAATGTCCGTCAGCTCTGCGCTTAGTGCGTTCATCTGCTCTGCCGCAGTGCCCGTAAAGGTCAACGTTACCGGAGAGAAATTAGCCTGTTTCAATGCCTGCATGGCCTCTTCCTGAACCGATCGGTGCATCACCACGTATACATAGGCCAGCTCCTTAAACGTGTCCACGATATCCACAACGCAAAGCGCGCCGAGGACACCCTCCGCTTCCAGGGCTTGCAATCTTTCCATCTGCAACGTGCCCAGCATCGCCACCGTGTTGCGGGTGCTATGCACCTGCTCCATCGGCATGGCAAATTTCTGCCAATGAGACAGCTGCTCCAGGGTTGCCCCAATGCGTGTGGCAGAACCGCGCAGTTCTCCCGCTTCACGCTCCAGCGCCTCCAACGCTTCCACCGTGCGCATCAACGCACCCTGCTTGGCCAGGACAGCCTGCGCCTCCTCTGGCTCAATCACGCGCTTACCGCCCAGCATCGGCGCCTTGCTCTTATCGTATTTCACCAACCGCCCGATGGCCCAGGCAATCCGGATGAGCTCATCCTCCAAGCGGGGCAGGTCTGCGGGGGTGCGCGCTTTGGAAAAACCCGCGTCATCCCCATCCTCTGCCAACGGAGTCAGCTGAAAGCAACCCAGCTTTTGAATGGCGCTCAGCAGGGCGGGCTCGTCCGCTTTCAGAGCCAGCACACTGGCCCGTTTCATCTCAACGATTGCCATTTTGCATGACCCTCTCCACAATGCTTTGCGCTACGGGCGCCAAATTCTTTCGGGCCGCTTCCATCTGTGCGTCTTGCCTGGCTTGGCGTTCCGCCCGTCCGTTTTCGATGGCGGCCTGTACCTGAAGCCGTTTTTGCTCCAAGGTGCTCTGGTACTGTTGCCTGTGCTCATAGGCCAGGGCGCGTTCCTTTTCCAGGCAGGCGGTTTCCGCTTCTTTAACAATGTCACGGGCCTTGCGCTGGGCATCCTGCAAAACGATGTCCGCACTCTCCTCGGCCGACTTCACAGCTTCAAACAATTCCTTTGCCAAACCCCTCATCCTTCCCTTGGCAGGCCGCCAGGCACTGCTCACATAATGCAGACTGCTGAAAACCGCCGAGATCCCACCTCCAGGCATACGTTCCATGGCAGATGAGCGCTTCGTTCCATCGCTTCCGGCCCTCTGTCAGACCTCGGCCAGTTTTTGGGATTCTTGTAAGAATTATAGTCCATCTCCCTAGGATTTGCAAGCCTATGCCTCCCCATAATTATCCCCAGCATACCCGGAGTGAGCGCTTGACACCTCCATAAGGGAGTGATATCCTAAGTTAGTACATTTGTACAGGCCTTCCACGGACTGACATGGGTATCAGAATGGCCATCATCGGTACGCAGGGAATCCCCTTGTTGGTTTCCGCTTGTGTGTCGTCATGATTCGTATGGAGGCGGCTATGCATAACAAGCGCTTTTTGCTTACGCAATTCATGAAGCTGTCTTTTCAGGCCCTCATGTATGTTTTGCTATTCGTTTCTTTTTTTGCGCTTCTTTCCATCACCAATCCGCAGATCATCAACCTGAGCCGTACCGCGGGTACCACCATGGCCACGTTTAGCATCATTGTGTTTATCCTCCGCTTTGTGTACGGGGGCTATGAGATCAGCGATAAGAAGCCCCGCACCGTGTTTTCCTCACTGCTCCTTGCCACGCTGATGGCGGATATTGTCACTTATTTCCAGCTTCAAATCATGAATGTGAACCCCTACAACAACCCAACCCTGATCCTATTGGGGGAGGATTTATGGTTGCTGTGCGGGGCTATTTTATTGCAGATTACCGTGATCTATTTGTTTGTCACCTTGGGGTACAAGCTCTATTTTCAAATCAATCCGCCCCAAAAAAGCTGCATCATCACCTCCTCCCAAGAATTGGCCCGCCATGTGGCAGAAAAAATGGCTTCTTTTCGGCGGAAATTTGACCTGTGCGATGTGGTGCACTATGAATGCCCGGATGTGGAGGCCGTCATCAAGGCGCACGATGTCATTTTTCTGGCCGGCATCCCCGATACCGAAGAAGGCCAGCTGCAAAACCTTTGCTATAATCTCAACAAAAGCATTTATCTGTTGGCCGAGCTGGAGGATGTGATCATTTCCACGGCCCAGCAAAGCATTTTGGATGATACGCCGTTTCTATACATACACCCGGTTGACCCCACGCTGATGCAACAATTTGTAAAACGCTCCATCGACATCTTCATCAGCGTGCTGGGGCTGCTTATTTGCAGCCCCTTGATGTTAGTTACCGCCATCATTTTGCTGTGTTCTGGCAACGGCCCCGTCTTGTTCCGGCAAAAACGGGCCACCATCCATGGCAACACTTTTGAGATCATCAAGTTCCGTACCATGTACCATCAGGACGCCGCAATGGATCAGATGTCCGCGCAGCAAAACGACGAGCGCATCACGCCTTTTGGACGAGTGCTGCGCAAATTCCGCATTGACGAGCTTCCCCAACTGTTTAACGTGTTGCTGGGGGATATGAGTATCGTTGGGCCCAGGCCGGAAATGCTAGAAAATGTGGTGAAATATGAGCAGGAAGTACCTGAGTTTAAATACCGCCAGCAAATGAAAGCCGGTCTTACGGGCATGGCTCAGATTGATGGCAAATACAACACATCCCCCAAGGACAAAGCCATTTTGGACCTGATGTATATCGAGAACTTTTCGCTGGCAATGGATTTCAAGCTCATCCTGCGCACGTTGACCGTCTTCTTTCGACGGGATAGCACCGAGGGTTTTTCCGCTGCCAAGCGGGTAGCCTGTCCCAAAATGCGCACGGAAAAGGCGCCTGAATCCATGGAAGCGCCCTCCATGGCGGTTGCCGTCAAAGGCAAAAAAACCCCAACCAAAGCCTTTCCCAACGAAAGTACAACCTCGGCGGACCCCCCCGTTGCGAAAGAGGAAACAGCCGATGGTCCCATCCGGGCAGCATTGTAGCTATTTTTTGAGGTATTGGTTCCCCCTACCCAGCATAGAAAAGGAGTGCACCCATGGATAAAACACTTTTGATTATGGCGGCCGGGATGGGTTCCCGATATGGTGGCAACAAACAAATTGACGGCATGGGCCCCCATGGCGAAATCCTGATGCTCTACTCGATCTTTGACGCGATGGAAGCTGGCTTTACCAAGGTGGTATTTGTCATCAAGCACGATTTTGAGGACCGGTTCAAAGAGCTGCTGGGCCATCAACTGGAGGGCAAGATCAAAGTGGAGTATGCTTTCCAAGAACTCCATGACCTCCCCGACGGTTTCTCCCTCCCACAGGAGCGCACCAAACCCTTGGGCACGGTACAGGCTGTGTTGGCCGCCAAAGACCTGATCCACGAGCCTTTTGCCGTGATCAACGCGGATGATTATTATGGCAAGACCTCTTTTACGACGATGCTCACACGCCTGGAGACCTTGAAGCCAGAGCATGAGGCCTGCATGGTGGGTTATTATCTGAAAAACACTGTCAGCGAGCACGGCCATGTGACCCGGGGTGTTTGCAGCCTGGACGGGATGGGCAAGCTCACCGCCGTGACCGAGACCTACAAGATCCAGCCCTTCCCGGACGGCACCATCCGGGACACGGAGAAGGATCCCGCCGGCATCGTGCTGGATCCCAACAGCCTGGTGAGTATGAACTTCTTCGGTTTCACTCCCTGGTTTTTCGCGGCGGCCCAGGAACGGTTCAAATCCTTCCTGTCCTCCCTCTCCCCCACGGATTTGAAGGCGGAATTTGTGTTGCCCGTGCTGGTGGATCAAATGATGCACGGCGACGGCCTGTCCGTGGACGTACTGCCTACGGATTCCACTTGGTTTGGCGTGACCTACCAGGAGGATAAGCCCTATGTGCAGGACGAGCTATTGCAAATGCATCAGCGAGGGGATTATCCCGACAACCTTTTTTAATCCATGCTAAGGAGGACAGCCCATGACCATTTTGCTCACCGGCGGCGCAGGATTTATCGGATCTCACACCTATGTGGTGCTGGTGAAGGCTGGCCATGAGGCCGTCATCGTGGATGACTTTTCCAACAGTTCTGTTGAGGTCATCCAGCGGTTGGAACGCATTACGGAAAAGCCTGTCACTTATTATGACCTGAATGTTTGTGACCCAGCGGCATTGGATCAGGTGTTTCAGCGTCATGCCTTTGACGCCGTGATCCATTTTGCTGGCTTCAAAGCTGTGGGCGAGAGTGTGGAAAAGCCCTTGGAATACTACCGCAACAACCTGGACTCTACCCTCAGCCTGTGTGAAACCATGCGGGCGCATGGGGTGGGCCGCGTCGTGTTCAGCTCCTCCGCCACGGTATACGGCGTTACGGACCAGATGCCTCTGGTGGAAACCATGCCCACCGGCTGTACAAACCCCTATGGCTGGACCAAATATATGATCGAGCAGATTTTACGAGATGTGACCCACGCCAACCCAGATTGGGCGGTGGCTCTGCTTCGATACTTCAACCCCGTTGGCGCTCATGAAAGCGGCCTGATGGGTGAGGACCCTGTTGGCATCCCCAACAACCTGATGCCCTATATCACCCAGGTGGCCTCCGGCAAGCTGAAGGAACTCAGCGTCTTTGGAAACGACTACCCCACGCCGGACGGTACCGGCGTACGGGATTACATCCATGTGATGGATCTGGCCCAAGGCCACCTGGACGCCTGCCTTTATCTGATGCATCACCAGGGTTGTGAGGTCTTTAACCTTGGCACCGGCGTGGGGTATAGCGTGCTGGACCTGGTAAACACCTTTCAAAGGGTGAACGGCGTGTCCATCCCCTATCGTATCGCGCCACGGCGCAGTGGGGATGTGGCCAGGTGCTATGCGGATGTCAACAAGGCTAAAAAACAGCTCCATTGGGAAGCAAAGCTGAACCTGGAGGATATGTGCCTGGACGCCTGGCGTTGGCAGAGCCGCAACCCCAACGGTTACCACAAGCCGTAAACACTGATAAACAGCAAACCTGGCCCGCGCTCATCCCGTGAAGGATGTGGCGGGTCTTGTTTTGTTGCTAACCAGCCTTTGGCCACCGTATAAACACAGCCCTTTTGCCGCATACTGCCTATACAAAGATAGCCAAAGGAGGCCGACGCTTTGGAGAGTCCACGTCAAACCCTTACCCCCGCGGCAATCGATACACAACCCCGGCCCGGGGATCGGGAAATCTACTATCCGCCGGTTATGAGCAGGCATATGCAGAGGCCTGATGCCAAAGAATCGGCAGTCCCTCACGATCCCACATAAGGAGCTCATTGGCATGAATCAAAAAAAAATCCACTTTAGCCCTAAAAAGTATCAACAACTGGCGGATCGGCTGTCCCCCGATTCCAAGACCCTTCAGATGCTGCTGCGTTCTTTCTGGGTGGGCGGGGTGATTTGTGTGCTGGGGCAAGGGTTGACCGACATCGGCGCCTTGCTGCTCAAACTGCCTCCCCTGGCGGCCGGTTCCTTTGCTTCCATCGTACTGGTATTTTGCACGGCAGTGCTAACAGGCATTGGCCTTTTTGACAAGATCGGCCAGTACGCGGGTGCGGGAAGCTTTGTGCCAATCACGGGCTTTGCCAACGCCATGGTGGCTCCCGCGCTGGAGTTTCGGCGGGAGGGCCTGGTGCTGGGGTTGGGGGCTAAGCTTTTCACCATTGCTGGCCCTGTGCTGGTGTACGGCGTAGGCGCGTCGGTGTTGGTGGGCATTTTATACGCCATCTTCCGTTGGTAAAGGGAGTCAGATATGAGCAGCAAACGGATCGGACTCCAAACCATCGCCTTGCCCTCTAAACCCTACCTATGTGCGGGTTCTTCCATCGTTGGTAAAAAGGAAGGCGAAGGGCCCTTGGCCCACCGGTTTGACAAGGTGATCGCGGATGAACTGAACGGGCAGGATACCTTCGAGCTATCCGAAAAAAGCTTTTACCTGGACGCCATCGATACCTGCCTCCAAAAGGCACAGACCAGGGTGGACGCCGTACAATTCCTGCTGGGAGGAGACCTGCTGAACCAAATCATCACCGCCTCTTTCGCAGCACGGGAGGTGGGCATCCCCTTCATCGGGCTGTATGGGGCCTGCTCCACCATGAGTGAAAGCTTGTGCATCGGCTGCATGCTAGTGGACGGCAGCCATGCGGATCGTGTGCTGTGTGTGGCCAGCAGCCATTTTTGCACGGCGGAGCGGCAATATCGTTTTCCACTTGAGTTTGGCAGCCAGCGCGCGCCTACGGCGCAATGGACGGTGACGGGTTCAGGCGCTACTTTGGTCAGCAACGCCCCCGGCAAAAAGCCTTTGGCCAGGGCGACGCAGGTGTGCATGGGCCGCGCAATGGATTTGGGCATCAAGGACGCCTGCAACATGGGCGCAGCCATGGCCCCCGCCGCCGCAGACACACTCAATGCCTTGTTTCAAGACACCAATACAGGCCCATCCGATTATGACCTGATCCTCACCGGAGACCTGGGCCAGGTGGGCCATGACCTGTTGATGGCATTGATGCAGCAGCAAGGGTATCCCTTGGATCATGACCGCTCTTTGGACTGCGGGCTGGAGATTTTTGACCGGGAAGCCCAGGACATGCATGCGGGGGGCAGCGGCTGCGGTTGTAGCGCGGTGGTGCTTAACGGTCATTTTCTGCCGTTGCTGGCCCAGGGTGACTACCGCAAAATCATCTTTATGGCCACCGGCGCGCTGATGAGCCCCACCAGCAGTTTGCAAGGCGAGAGCATCCCAGGCATCGCCCATGCCATTGTGCTGGAAAGCCCCAAGGAGGCATAGATCGTGGATATTTTGATGTATCTGAAGGCATTTGTCGTTGGCGGCCTTTTGTGCGCGATCGGCGAGTTGATCGTGGTCAAAACCAAGCTTACCCCTGCCCGCATCTTAGTGGTTTACATCCTGGCCGGTGTGGTTCTCAGCGCGGTGGGCATATACGGCCCTGTGGCCAACTTTGCCGGGGCCGGGGCAACCGTGCCGCTAACGGGCTTTGGCCACGCATTGGCGCAGGGTGTGAAAATGGCGGTGCAAGAGGTTGGTCTTTTAGGCGCATTTACAGGGGGCCTCACCGCCACCGCAGGGGGCATTGCCGCGGCCATTTTCTTTGGTACGCTGGTAGCTCTTTGCTTTAGACCTCGCGCCAAAGGGTAAAGAAAAAGCGCCGGGCATCAGCCCGGCGCTTTTACGTATAGACAACCTTTGTTCCGGACAAAGATTAGCAGAAAACCGCTTAACACCCAGGGCGCCATAACGCAAAACATCTTGATTGCCATATGTCACCTCCACGCATTGCAAAG
>JAVBSI010000067.1:0-49181 GCA_031556815.1 Eubacteriales bacterium
AAAGCATATATTATTACGAATGCATTTCAATTATAAAACAAAAAGTTTAGAAATTTAAAAGCTTAGTATTTGGGCCATTTGGGAGCATTAGGCAATGCGCAGGGGTGAAAATCCGATGGCATCACAGGACACCAAGTGATACTCGATACCGTTTTTTTGGCCCACAAAACCGTTTTTAATCCCAGAGCCATGCAAATGTCCATATACCACCCGGCTGACCGGATATTGATCCAGTATTTGGGTATATGCCGTTGCCTGGCCATCCACCAAAAGAGGCGGGAAGTGCATCAATACCGTGAAGGGTTCCCCTTGCGCTATTTTGGCTGCGCATGTTAGTGACAGTTCCAGGCGGAGCAGTTCCCGCTGGTAGATTTTCAGGTCTTGTTCCTCCAGCGGACAGGAAGCTGTGGGAAAATTCCAGCCCCTTGTGCCGCAAAACACCTGCTCCCCTAGCATCAGCGCGTCATTTTGAAGGGCATGGAGGGTGTCCGGTAAGGCGGTCCGCACCTTGGTGATGGAGCTCCACCAATAATCATGGTTTCCCCTTAACAAGATTTTTTGCCCAGGCAGAGCGGCAATGTCCCCAAGGTCATCTAAGGCATGCTGCAAATGCATCGCCCAACTGATATCCCCGGGAATCAACACGATATCCTCTTGTGTGACCTGGGCCAGCCAATGTTCGTGAATCACTTCAAAATGACGATCCCATTGCGTGCCAAATACATCCATCGGTTTATCGTTGTGGCCGGGTAGGTGCAGATCGGCAATCGCAAAGACGGACATGCATACCTCTTTTCGCTTTTCAAGCATTCGTAAACGACGGCAGTGAGGATTAGGCCAAAGCTCCGCTATTCCTCATCTTCGTTTTCTTCGTCATCGCTGTTCTGCTCTTCTTCGATGACGCTTTCTAAGGATAGCTCACTTTCGATTTCCCCAAACTCACCTTCCGGGATATCTTCGTGAATCTGCGGGATGATCTCATCCATGGTACTGACGGAATCCAACCCCATGGCGTTTTCATCCACGGCCTCGGGTTCATCGGCATCGGCGGGCTCATCCACGGAGCCGGAGGTCATTTCCTTGTGGCAACTGAGGCACACATCCTTGCCCGGCAACGCGGGGGCAGCATTGCACACGGAGCAAAGCTCCATTTCATCCTGGGCGGGTTCACCCTTCATTTCTCGAAGGCAGACTTTGCAGTACTTTTCATTTTCCTGGATGTAGTTGAGGTCGCAACGTGGGCATTTTTCCAAGATCATGGATGGTAGCCTCCTCTAAATGTTGGTACTGTCCGTTTTCATCCGCTTTGGATTATTTACCATGGAAAGCAAATTCCATTTTCATTGCAAAAAATGCAATTATATATTACAGTTTTATTACGTTCTTGACGTATATTCTTAATATTTGGAGGTGCCCTATGAGTTCCAAACGTTTTGTGAAACTGCTCAGCATCGCCCTATGCCTGTTGATCTGCGGAGCGGCCAGTGTACCTGGTTTTGGAGCCAGCGCAGCTGTTTGGTCACCCAAAGACTGCGATCTGCAAAAAAACAGCGAGCCAACCCCCTGTCCGCCGGAGGTCTGCCCCACGGCAACGCCAAAACCTGTAGTAACCCCAAAACCAACGGCTGCGCCAACCGCTACGCCTTGCCCGCCGGAGGTTTGCCCCACGGTTAAGCCAGCTTCCAAACCGACTGCGACGCCTTGCCCTGCCCAGACCTGCCCGACGGCAAAACCGAACACCGGCAGTGGCAACAGCGGATGTCCTGTCGCTCAAAACACCCCCAAGCCCGGCAGTACCGCAAAGCCCGTGGAAACGCAAATTCCGACAACAACGACCACGCCAAAACCCTCCACAGGTGGAGATTATACTACGGGTTCTGTCAGTGCGCAAGAGGCAATTGCTTTTCAACTGCTAAACGAGGACCGCGTGAATAATGGGAAAGCAGCCCTGGTGCTGGACGCTGCGTTGTCAAGCCTGGCACGCATGAAGAGCTGTGATATGAACACCAACCATTATTTTGCCCATACTTCCCCCACCCTTGGCAGCGCCGCGAACATGCTTCGTAATAGCGGGTATTCCTTTACCTCTGTCGGAGAAAACATCGCGCACCACGCCACGGTGACTAAAGCAGAGGCCGCTTTTATGAGCAGCAGCGGACATCGCACCAATATTTTGGGCTCCCAATGGACCAAAGTGGGTATCGGCGTATGCTTTGATTCACAGGGATTCGTGTATGTGACCCAGCTGTTTGTGCGGTAACGAACACTGCCCTTGGAGGGCCCATGGAATCTTTCCATACATAATCTCGTTAAGAACATCAAGCCATGGACGAGCGGAGCGGGCCAGCAGCCCCTCCGCTTTTACCGCCAAAGCTTTCGAACGGGCTTTGTTTTGTTTTGGGAGGGCTGATAGTACGTGGGACGGCTGACCGGCCAAAGCCAGCGGTTTTCCGAGATGCCGGCGGCGCGCAATACACTGCGGCCCGCCATGCTACCCCGGGGTCGAACATAGGTACTTAAAGCCGTTACTTCTTGGGCCGGCGTATTGACGGCGACAGCGAAATCATTGCCCTCGATGGGCAAAAAAGGATTATCAACCGAAGATATGTAGTAGTAGGGGTCTGAAAACTGGGGCTCACCAATCCTATACCGCTGCAGAGCGGGCAATAAAACGGCCTCGCTCTTTTGCAGAGCGGGACGCATCCAAACGCTTCGTTGCATGTAAGAACACTCCTTCCAACTTGCCTACCTGGGAGGCTATTGCATGCTATGCGAAGCCGCCCAGGTTGTGAGGGACGCAGTGCTCCAGGGGCAGCATCCCCTATTCGCTGGCGGCAATGACGCCGGACTTTAACGCCTCAAGCTCCGCGGAAGGATGCAGGAAAGGGATCTCTTCCATGATCTGTAGCAATTCTGCCCGCCCTGTACCCTCCTCGCTTGAAAAAGGGGTTACCTGCCAGGGCTGCACCAACAGGGCGCGGCAAATGGGAGCGATTTGTTTCATTCGGGCGCCACGGCTGATCTTATCCGCCTTGGTGGCTACGACTGAAAAGGGAATCCCCATGTCCCGAAAATAGTGATTCATGGTGATGTCATCCGGGGTGGGGTCGTGTCGGATGTCCACCAGATGCAGCACGTGCCGCAATAAAGTGCTCTCTTGGAAATACCGATCCATCATGTTGCCCCAGCGCTTTTTTTCAGCCTTGTCAACCTTGGCAAACCCATAGCCCGGTAAATCGATCAAATGAAATTGGTCATTGATCAAAAATACGTTAATAAGCCTGGTTTTTCCAGGCGTTGAACTGGTCTTGCAAAGTTTTTTGCGGTTGCACAGGGCATTGATGAGGGAACTTTTCCCCACGTTGCTCTTGCCCACCACCGCCAGTTGGGGCAACAGGATAGGCGGCTGTTGGGCATAATCCGCCATGCTGGTAACAAAGAAAGCGCTTTTAATCTCCATTTCAGACGTTCCCATAGGCACTGGGTTGACCGGTGGGAGATACCGGCAAGGACATTGGATGATTGGACGAATCAGGCTGGACAGTCTCCTGGGCGACACCTTGGGAAGGCAGAGCACGGGCCAGTGCGGTGCTGAGCACCTCCTCAATATCAGAAATCAGCTGTACATTGAGTTTATCCAGCACATTGGCCGGGATCTCTTCCAGATCCTTTTCATTTTCCTTGGGTAACAACACCGTATGGATGCCCGCCCGGTAGGCCGCCAAGAGCTTCTCCTTTACCCCGCCGATGGGCAATACCCTTCCCCGCAGGGTAATTTCCCCGGTCATGGCCACGTTTTGCTTGACCGGGATGGCGGTCAATGCGCTGACCAGCGCCGTGCATAGCGTGACGCCTGCAGAAGGACCGTCCTTAGGCACCGCGCCTTCAGGCACATGGATATGGATATCGTTTTGCTTGAAAAATTCGGCATCAATGCCCCAGACGTCACAGTGAGCCCGCACCCAGGAAAGGGCGGCCTTGGCGCTTTCCTGCATCACGTCCCCAAGCTTTCCGGTAAGCTGCAACGCGCCTGTGCCCTGCATGATGGTGCATTCCACCGCTAGGGTTTCGCCGCCCACAGCCGTATAGGCCAGGCCGTTCACCACCCCTACCCGGCTCTCTTTTTCCGGCGCATCCCGCAGATACTTGACGCCGCCCAGGTATTCTTTCAGCTTGTCCAACGTGACGGTAATCTCGTTGACACCATTGTCCAAGATTTCCACGGTGGCTTTGCGAACCACGCGGGCCAAGGTTCGCTCCAAAGTTCGCACACCGGCTTCCCGGGTATAGCCTTCAATCAAGCTGCGCATCACCTTATCGGGCATCTTGACACTGCTTTTTTCCAATCCGTGCATGGCGATCTGCTTGGGCAGCAGGTGACGCCTGCCGATCTTCAGCTTCTCCTCCTCGGTGTAGCTGGGCACGTCGATGATCTCCAGCCGGTCAAGTAAAGCCGGCGGAATAGAATCAACGGTATTGGCTGTGGTGATGAACATCACACGGCTTAGGTCAAAGGGCAGTTCCATGTAATGATCCCGGAAAGCGTAGTTCTGCTCTGCATCCAACACTTCCAATAGCGCCGAGGCAGGGTCTCCGCGAAAGTCAGAGCTCATCTTGTCAATCTCATCGAACAAAAATACCGGGTTCATGGTGCCTGCTTGCTTCATTCCCGTGATGATGCGCCCGGGGATGGCCCCAACATAGGTGCGTCTGTGGCCACGAATTTCCGCTTCATCCCGTACGCCGCCCAGGGACATTTGGACAAATTGGCGTCCAATGGCCTTGGCAATGGCCCGGACAATGGAAGTTTTTCCCACGCCGGGAGGCCCAACAAAGCACAGGATAGGGCCTTTCATGTCCTTTTTCATGCGCAGCACCGCTAGATACTCAATGATGCGTTCCTTTACCTGGTCCAAGCCGTAATGATCTTCTTCCAGCATCTTACGGGCACGCTTTAGGTTTAAATTGTCCGGGGTGGTTTTCCCCCAGGGCAGGTCCAAAATCCATTCGATATAGGTGCGGCTGACGCCAATTTCCGGCGTGCCCTGAGACATCCGAGACAGCCGCTCCAGCTCTCGCTCCGCCTTTTTGAAGGCTTCCTCATTCAGCGGGGTTTCGGCCATTCTCTCCCGAAGGTCTTCCACATCCGCGGCATCCTTTTCCCCCAGCTCGTTTTGGATGGCTTTGATCTGTTCTCGCAGATAGTAGTCTTTCTGGTTTTTTTCGATCTGCTTTTTGATTCGCGCCTGTACTTGCTTTTCCACATCGGCCAGCTCTGTCTCCCGAAGCAAAATGCCGCAGAGGGTTTCCAACCGTTCGCCGACACTGATCTTTTCCAGGATCGCTTGGCGATCCTCCAGCTGGGTTAGTACGTTGGCCGCGATGATGTCAGACAGTTGGTCGGGCTTATTCACGTCCATCACGGAGCGCAAGGTCTCCTGGGACACCCGGCTGCTTGCCTTGCAGTATTCCTCAAAATACTCATGGGTGGTACGCACCAGGGCCTTTAGCTCGGCATTTTCTCGAGGGGTCTCCTCCCGGATGGGCCGTACATCGGCCAACAGGAAAGGGTCATCCTCCACCAGGGCCTCCAACGTGGCGCGACGGATGCCTTCCACCAGTACGCGGATGCTGTCTCCAGGCAGGTTCAATACTTGTTTGATGTGGGCAATGGTACCCACGCGGCAAAGGTCCTCCAACTGAGGCTCATCCACATCGGCATTTTTCTGTGCCACCAAAAAGATGTGTTGATCCTCCAGCATGGCTTTCTCCAAAGCCGCCACACTCTTGGGCCTACCCACATCAAAATGAAGCACCATATGTGGAAAAACCATCATGCCCCGCAATGGCAATACGGGCATGCGGCTCACGGAAATCTTACGGGCGGTCTGTTGCATGATTCTCCTCCTTGCGCCCAAACTTTAGGCGGAACGGGGCAAATGTCCCCAGTGGGTATTATATCGGCTTGCGTGCTCAAAAGCAAGGGTGGACGAGGAGGGAACGGATGGTAATCAAGCCTTGCCAATGGCGGTTTTTTCCTGGGCAACAAGCAGGGGCAAGAGCGTTGCGCAGCCGTCAACATTTCGTTGATCACAAAGGCTTGTGCCAGGCAATAGCATTTTATCCAGCGCATCTTGCAGGGTTTTAATGGGCAGCACCTCGATGGTGGTGTTTTCAAAGCGTTCCATCTGGTTTTCAAAGGGGATCAGCACCGTGGAGATTCCGGCATGCTCGGCGGCCTTTACCTTGCTGGGAACGCCGCCTACAGGCTTCACCAGCCCACGGACCGAGACTTCTCCCGTCACGGCCATATGTCCATCCACGGGCAAACCGGTGAGGGCACTGGCCGTAGCAATGGCCATGGCCACCCCGGCGGAAGGGCCGTCCACCGGCGTTCCTCCTGGAAAGTTGATATGAATGTCGTTGATATGGGTGGGATAGCCCATTGAGTGCAGCAGTGTCATCACGTTTTCGCAGGAACTGCGAGCGGTGGACTTACGTTTGATGCGGCGGGCATCCGCGCCCATCTCCTCTTCGTCCACAATCCCGGTAATGGTACATTTTCCGGTGCCGGGCTGGGCCACCGCTTCAATTTCCATGGTGGCGCCCTGATGACTGCCATAGACAGCCAGTCCATGTACCACACCTACCCGGCTTGTGGTATCCACATGCTGGTCTGGCCGTGCGGGATAATGCCCGGAGTACACCACCCACTCGACATCTTCTTTTGTAATGGTGTTGCGTTCTTCCAATTGCGCCAGGCCGGAGCACATCTGAACGATGTTTACTGCATCTCGTCCGCAAGCGGCATATTTGCCGATGATTTGTGCGTTTTGAAGGGATAGCTCATACCCGGCGCGTTTGGCTGCATGAAAGGCGATGTCGGTGATCTCATCGGTCTCCAGCTGGCGGAAGTAGATTTCCATGCAGCGGGAACGCAACGCCGGGGAGATATCCTGTGGGCTGCGGGTGGTGGCACCCACAAGACGAAAGTCTGCGGGCAAGCCGTTTTTGAAAATCTCATGGATATGCTTTGGAATGTTACTGTCATCCGCATTATAGTAAGCGGATTCCAGCATCACCTTTCGATCCTCCAACACTTTGAGCAGCTTGTTCATTTGGATGGGATGCAACTCTCCGATCTCATCTAAAAACAGCACGCCGCCATGGGCTTTGCTCACCGCACCGGCCTTTGGCTGGGGTACGCCCTGGACCCCCAGTGGGCCCGCCCCCTGATAGATGGGGTCGTGAACGCTACCGATGAGAGGGTCGGCGATGGCACGCTCGTCAAAACGGACACAGGTGGCGTCCATTTCAATAAAAGGCGCGTTGGGCAAGAAAGGCGTGGCCTTGCTTTTTTTGGCCGCCTCCAGCACCAAGCGGGCCGCACAGGTCTTTCCGATGCCTGGAGGTCCATAGATCAATACATGCTGTGGGTTTTTACCGCACAAAATCGCCTTAAGCGATTTGATGCCGTCCTCCTGGCCCACAATATCGGAAAATTTTGCTGGACGTACCTTTTCCGACAAAGGTTCACTCAGCCGAATCGCGCGCATGCGCTGGAGACGATCCAGTTCTCTTCCACTTTCCCGTTGGACCGATGGTTGGGATTTTTTCTGGTTTCGAAGCTGTGTGTAAAAGTAGATGCCTACCACCAATGTGACTACAAGCTGAAGTGCAAACAAAATCACGCTGATCAACCAAAGAACCTCCATTCGCGAGCGAGCTTCGCCCAGGGTTTATGTCCGTGCTATCTTGTGAGAATGGGCTGCATTCCATGTAAGCAAAGGATTGGTTAATCCTGTTTACAAACACAAAAAAACCCGCATTCCACAAGATATGGATGCGGGCTCAGCAACGGATCATGAAACGCTGGGTTCTGGTTTGATTCTTTTGGCCGCCGTTTGGGCGGCGCGGGGCTTGCGAACCGGGGCTTCCCCCTTAACCAGCTTTGGTTTTCCTTCACGCAGGGCACAGGCCTTGGTAATGATGCACTGTTTGACGTCGTTGCGGGAGGGCAGCTCAAACATGGATTCCATCAGGATGCTTTCGATAATGGCACGCAAGCCCCTTGCACCGGATTTGCGCTCCATGGCTTGCTTCGCAATGATTAACAAAGCGTCCGGTTCAAAGAGCAATTCCACTCCATCCAGATCCATCAAATACATATATTGGCGAACCAGGGCATTTTTAGGCTCCGTGAGAATGCGCACCAGTTCCTTTTCATCCAGTTGATCCAGGGTGACCACGATGGGAAGGCGGCCCACGAACTCCGGAATCAGGCCAAATTTGGTAAGGTCTTCCGGACGCAGGCTTTTGAACGCCTCGTTGGTGTTGGCCTTATCGCCGACATGGAGGTCCGCGCCAAAACCGAGCGTTTTCTTGCCGATACGGCTTTCCACAATGGAAGACAGCCCGTCAAAGGCGCCGCCGCAGATGAACAGAATGTTGGTGGTGTCAATTTGGAGGAAATCTTGGTGGGGGTGCTTGCGGCCGCCCTGTGGCGGTACGCTGGCAATGGTCCCTTCCAAAATTTTCAGCAGCGTCTGCTGGACTCCCTCACCGCTCACATCCCGCGTGATGGAAGGGTTTTCCCCCTTGCGGGCGATCTTATCGATCTCATCAATATAGATGATGCCGCGTTGAGCCAGCGGAATATCGTAATCCGCGTTTTGAATCAGCCGCAGCAAGATGTTCTCAACGTCCTCGCCCACATAACCGGCTTCCGTTAGGCTGGTGGCATCAGCGATGGCAAAGGGTACATGCAGAATTTTGGCCAATGTTTGGGCCAAAAAGGTTTTGCCGCAGCCAGTGGGCCCCACCATCAGGATATTGCTTTTTTGGAGTTCCACCTGGTCGTCTGTGGGTGGCGCGTCGATGCGATTGTAATGGTTATATACCGCAACAGACAAGGTTCGCTTGGCATCTTCCTGGCCGATGACATATTGATCCAGCACCCCTTTGATCTCCTTTGGGCTGGGGATGTTGGCGGGTTCAATTTCCTCCACGGTGGCGAAATCGTCGCTGATAATCTCCTGACAGAGCAAGATGCACTCATTGCAAATATGCACATTTGGCCCTGCCACAAGGCGGCGTACCTGCTCGTTTGTTTTCCCGCAGAAACTGCAACGCTTGAGCTTGGGAATGCGAGGGTTAAAATCGTCTCCCGACATGCTTTTTCACCTCATTATTTGGGTCCGCGTGGTTGGTAGATCTCGTCAATGATGCCGTATTTCAGGGCTTCCTCGGCGCTCATAAAATAGTCGCGCTCCACGTCCTTTTCCACCTTGTCGATGGGCTGGCCGGTCAGCTCCGAAATCAAGCGGTTCATCTTTTGCTTGGTTTTGAGCAACCATTCCGCATGGATGGCCACATCGGTGGCTTGTCCACGGGCGCCGCCCAAAGGCTGATGGATCATAATCTCACTGTTGGGTAACGCCAAACGCTTGCCTTTTTCACCGGACATCAGCAAAAAAGCGCCCATGCTGGCAGCCAAACCCACACACACGGTGCGAATGTTGGGCTTGATGTAATTCATGGTGTCAAAGATCGCCATTCCTGCGGTAACGCTGCCGCCAGGGCTGTTGATGTACAAAGAGATGTCGGAGTCGGGATTTTCCATCTCCAGGAATAGCATCTGGGCTACCACCAAGTTGGCGGTGTCGTCGTCGATCTCGCCGCCCAAAAACACGATCCTGTCTTTCAGCAGCCGGGAATAAATGTCAAAGGAACGCTCACCACGGTTGGTTTGTTCAATGACCATCGGCACTAGGTTCATACGCTTTCTCTCCTTAGCCTGTCGGCTTGTCGTCTTATGCAAAAAGGCACCTTGTAAGGATATGCCCGCTGTGTGAAGATTATGTGTTGTCCTGTCAAAAGAAAATGACGGCACGTACCTGGGCCTTGCGCCACAAGATCGATCTGGGGCTTAGGTCTGCGAAGCCTTCTTGGAAGCGGACGCCTTCTTGCTTGTGGCAGGTTTTTTGGCAGCATCGCCCTTGGAGACGTCCTTGGCGGCCTCGTCCTTCACCTTGGCATTGTCCCATAGCAGATCAAGCGCTTTATTGATCTGGGAACGGTGGCTAAAATAGGTCATTTGGCCTTCACTCAGCTTCTCTTTCAACTGTTCTGTACTTTGGCCGGAGGCTTCGGCATATTCTTGCAACATGGACTGCACCTCTTGCTCGTCGGGCTGGATACCTTCTTCCTTGATGATCTGATCGATGGCCAGTTCGGTCTTGAGGTTATTCTTGGCCTCTTCCCGATACATGTCCCGCATCTGGTCTTGGCTTTGTCCAGTCAGCTCCATGTACTTTTTCAGGGTGAAGCCCTGCTGTTGCATCCGCCAGGACATCTGCTCCAGCATTTCGTCCAGCTTATCCTCCACCATGGGGTCAGGCAAGTCGATCTCACAGCCCTTCACCATTTCGTCCACCAGGCTTTGCTTGGCGGCCTCGGTGGATTGCAAGTCTGCGGTCTGCTGGAGCTTTTGCAAAATATCCGCCTTGTATTCCTGCAAGGTGTCAAAATCGCTGACCTCGCTGGCAAAATCATCATCCAGCTCCGGCAGCTCCTCGTGGGTGATGCCATTGACCTTTACGTGGAACACAGCATCCTTGCCCTGGAGCTCCTGCGAATGATATTGCTCCGGGAAAGTAACGGTCAGATCCTGCTCCTCGCCAATTTTCATGCCCACCATTTGCTCCTCAAAACCGGGGATGAAATTGCCTGAACCGATGACCAGCGTCTGCCCTTCGGCCGTGCCGCCGTCAAACTTTACGCCGTCCACTGAACCGGAGTAGTCCAGGTTTACCTGGTCTCCATTCTCCACAGGACGGTCGGACACTTCGACGCTGCGGGCCACGCGCTTTTGTTCCTTGGCGATTTGGGCGTCCACTTCCTCAGGGCTTACTTTGCGTACCATGCGGGTGATGGACAGGCCCTTATACTTGCCAAGCTTTACATCCGGCTCCACAAATACTTCGCAGGAAAAAACCAGATCCTTGCCCGCTTCCATCTCCTGAACGTCCATGGCCGGACGGCTGACGGGACGCAGTTCGTTTTCTTTCACGGCGGTCATATATGCTTCGGGGAAAAGAATCTCCAGCGCATCATCATAAAAGATTTGGCCGCCGTACATCTTCTCCATCAATTTGCGGGGAGCCTTGCCCTTGCGAAACCCGGGGACATTGATACGTCCCCGCATTTTTAGATACGCTTTACCGATGGCCTCCTCAAAGGTGGCGGCCGGTACGTTAAAGGAAATCTTTACCTTATTGCTAGATAATTTTTCCACCGAATGCTGCATGCATTTTCCTCCTGAAGAACCGCAAAATCCATTGCCATTCTCACAATGTATTCAAAAAGACACCAAAATATATTATAGCAAAGAACAAAAACCTGTGCAACCCTGATTCGCGCTTTTCCGGCTGTCAAGGTTCTGTGGCGACCAGCGCATACTCATTCCTTTCGCGGACAAAACTACCCTTGGACTTTGTTTGTGAAAGGAAGCGTTGGTATGTCTGTGGGCATGATATTGTTAACTGTGGTTGCGATTTTAATCTTTTTTGGGGTGGCCCAACGGGTGCTGGACAAGATGCACCTATCCGATAAAATGGCGCTGTTGCTGGTAGCGCTGATGTTCTTTGGAACACTGATCCCCAATATCATCATTGGCAAAGTAAGCTTCAACCTGGGGGGTACCATTGTCCCTCTGGGTATTTGCGTGTACCTGCTGGTGAAGGCTGATACCAACAAGGAGAGGCTGCGGGCATTGCTGGGCGCCGTGTTGACGGCAGGCATTGTTTACGCCCTTTCGGCAGTGCTTCCCAACGAACCAGAGAGCATGGTTGTGGATCCCATGGTTCTCTATGGGGTGGCAGGCGGTTTGGTGGCCTACCTGCTGGGCCGTTCCCGCCGCGGCGCATTCATCTGTGGCGTGTTGGGCGTTTTGTTGGCTGATGTGGCCCAGGCCATTGTCAATTGGGCCAATGGTGTGGATCAAACTCTTGTGCTGGGCGGCGCGGGATTCTTTGATGCCATGGTTTTTAGCGGAATCCTAGGCGTGCTTCTTTGCGAGCTGTTGGGGGAAGCGCTGGAACGGTTGCTGCGAGGCAAAAATCCGCCGGAACATGACCGGGTGGCAACCCCTGTACGGCATAAGGGAGGCGCCAAATAATGCGAGTGAATGAGAAGCTGAGCGGCCCACGCTTCGCGACCCTTGCCTTGCTGCTGTTGACGACCCTGTTGCTCCCTCTGCTGAGCGCCGGCGCAGAAACCGGCACGGACAATGATGGGCCGCCAGAGACCGTGTTTAGCCTTATGGATGGCCAAGGGCTGCTGGTGACCCATTTTTGCGGGGAGTGCGAGGTTGATGATGAGTACATCAGCGCAGACAACAAACACTATCGGGTCACGGAAGTGGATGCAGCGGCCAAAACCGCTAAAGTGGAATTGTTGGGCACTATGGAAATGCCGGATGTGAGCTGGTTGTCCATGGACAACTCCCAGCCGGTTAGCGCCATCGGCAAGAAAAAAACCATTGCTATGTATTGCACCCATAGCGACGAGAGCTACAAGCGGGGCGACGGCACAGCCAGCAGTAAAAACGCGGGCGGTATCTATGATGTGGCGGGAACCCTGGCCAAAGAATTTGAAAGCCTGGGCGTGACGGTCAATCTCAGTGATGACACCTACCTTCCTCATGATGCCGGGGCGTACCGACGCAGCCGCCAGACTGCCGTTACGCTGCTGAAATCTACCCCGGACGCGATTTTTGATATCCACCGGGACGGCATCCCTGACCCGGACGAATACGCTGTAACCGTTGGCAATACCAAAATGAGCAAGGTACGCCTGCTAGTGGGCCGCGGCAACCAGAACAAAAGCGCCAATTTAAATTTTGCCAAACAAATCAAAGCCGTCGCGGACAAAACCTATCCCAAGTTGGTGAAGGACATCTACATCGGCAAGGGCAGCTATAACCAGGATTTGTCCCCCCGGTCCGTATTGCTGGAGTTTGGCACCCATACCATCGACAAAGAGCGGGTCCTTCGCTCCACCGAGCCCATGTCCGAGGTGATCTACAAGGCTATGTACGGCGGCGTCACCGGTTCTGCGGGGGCTAGCGACGTGTCCGGTTCTTCAGGCAGCAGCGAGGACCAGTCCACAACCAGCAACAAGGGAACCGGCGCCATTGGCTGGATGGTAGCGGCACTGATCGGCGGCCTGTTGTTGTTCGCTTTTTTGGCCGGGGGCAAGGAGGGCGGCATGAGCAAATTCAAACGCAGTATCAGCGAAATGACCGGTGGTCTGGTGGGGAAAAAGCCGCCCAAGGAATAACCGCCTTTGTCTTCATCTTTTTCGGGTGCTTCCGCGCTTTTCTTCTTTCAGCTTCTGTGTTATACTCAGTAATAGGGAAAAGCTGGCATTCGGAGGATAATGGTATGTTTACGCCACGTGTTTGTAATCCGCAAACCGATTTGCTTATGAAAGCGCTGCTATCCTTACGCACGACGGAGGAAGCTTACCGCTTTTGCGAGGATGTATTGTCGGTTCAGGAGCTTAAAAGCATTACCCAGCGCCTGGAAGTGGCCGTAATGCTTCGCAAAAAGGTGACGTATCAAGAGATTGCCAAACAGACCGGGGCCAGCACTGCCACCATTAGCCGTGTGAACCGTTGCCTTGTATATGGCGCGGAGGGCTATACCCTACTGCTGGATCGGCTCAATGAGGACGAGGGAATACCAACGAAGTAGAAGTTGAGGAACTGAGATGAATTTGGACGCCTTAAACGCTCAACAACGCAAAGCCGCCGAAACGCTGGATGGGCCCGTTTTAATTTTAGCGGGCGCCGGCAGTGGCAAGACCAGGGCGCTTACCTACCGTGTGGCCCATTTGGTGGAGCGCGGTGTCGCGCCCTGGCGTATTTTGGCGATTACTTTTACCAACAAGGCGGCCAAAGAAATGCGGCAGCGCATCGTATCGTTGGTGGGCGATCAGGGCGAGGATGTATGGGTCAGTACGTTTCATGCCATGTGCGCTAAAATTTTGCGCAAGGACATTGAAAAGCTGGGTTATACCCGTTCCTTTACGATCTATGATGACGATGACCAGATGAACGTCATCAAGGATCTGCTGAAGCAGAGCAATATCGATGAAAAAGCCATGTCTCCCAGGGAAATCAAGAGCAAGATTTCCGACGCGAAAAATAAGCTGCAAGCTCCAGATGAGTGGTTTGCCGCTTCGTACAAGGATTTTCGCAGCCAGCAGATCCATGACATTTACCATCAATATGAGCTTCGCCTGCGAAGTGCCAATGCGCTGGATTTTGATGACCTGCTGGTGCGCACGTTGGAGCTGTTTGCGGATCATCCCCCGGTGCTGGAGGCCTACCGGGATCGCTTCCAGTATGTTCATGTGGATGAGTATCAGGACACCAACTTTGCTCAGTATTCCCTGGTGAAGCTGCTTACCCAAAAAAGCCGCAACCTCTGCGTGGTAGGCGATGATGACCAGTCCATTTATGGATGGCGCGGCGCGGATATCCGAAACATTTTGGATTTTGAGAAGGATTTCCCCGATGCCACAGTGATCAAGTTAGAGCAGAATTACCGCAGCACCAGCAACATTTTGGACGCTGCCAACCAGGTCATCGCGCATAATGAAGGCCGCAAGGAAAAGGCCCTTTGGACGCAGGCCCAGGAGGGCAGTTTGATCAAGCTATTCTGCGCCGGGGACGAGCGGGAGGAATCCGCCTGGATCTGTGACAGGATGCATCAACTGAAGCTTGCCGGTACGGCCTATGGGGAGATGGCGGTGTTGTACCGCACCAATGCCCAAAGCCGTGTGCTGGAAGAGATGCTGCTCAGGGCTGGGATTCCCTACAAAGTGTATGGCGGCTTGCGCTTTTATGACCGCCGGGAAGTGAAAGACATCGTGGCCTATTTGCGCTGCGTTGTTAACCCTTCGGATGATGTGAGCCTGCGTAGGGTAATCAACCAGCCCAAACGCTCCATCGGCGACAGTACGGTGGCCGAGCTGTCCCGCTATGCCCTGGAAAAGCAAATGCCCCTCTACAGCGCGCTGATGGACGTACCTGAAACGCTATCGGCCAGGCCCCGCACATGTGTGCGGGAGTTTGGCGAATTGATGAACGAGCTGGTACTGGTTCGGGAGGATATGGGGCTTACGGAATTCGTGAAGCTGCTGATTGAAAAAACAGGCCTGCGAGAGCAATATGAAAAGGACCTGTCCGATGATGCAAAGTCTCGGGTGGAGAACATGGACGAGTTTGTGGGCGCGGTTTCGGAATATGAAAAAGCGTCCGAGAACGCCTCTTTGGAGGATTATCTGGAAAACGTGGCCCTGATTACCGATCTGGACAACGCGGAAAGCAATGCGCAGTATGTGACGCTGATGACCGTTCACAGCGCCAAGGGACTGGAGTTCCCGGTGGTGTTTATCGCCGGTCTGGAAGAAGGGATATTCCCCAGCGGCCGTAGCCTAATGGATGATGAGAAGCTGGAAGAGGAACGCCGGCTGTGCTACGTGGCCATCACCCGCGCCATGGAAAAGCTTTATCTGAGCTATGCAAAACAACGAATGTTGTATAACCAGCTGAACTACAACGCGCCAAGCCGATTCGTTGGCGAGATTCCAAAGCGATTGGTGAATGATGAGTGGATCAGCAAACGGGAGCAGAGCTTTCCAGGCGCCATGGAGGCGTATAGCCATCCCATTTCCAGGCGTTCTCCAAAGCAGCAGGATCTAACCCCCATGGCTTTCGGTGTGCCCAAGGTGGTTATGCCGCGCAAGGGGTTTGGCGCAAATGGCAGCGCCCTGGGCATTCCCGGTGTGCAGAAGGGCTTTACACCGTCTGCCGCTTCCACAGTGCCTGCCAGTGCTGTAGCCGCATTGTTCAAACCCGGCGACCGGGTAATGCACAAAAAATTTGGCGAAGGGAATGTGACGGAGATTCGCGGCAGTGGCAGCGACGCACGGATCGTGATTTCCTTTGCCGCCTATGGCATCAAAGAGTTCTCTTTGTCCATCGCGCCGATTGTGAAAGTGAACGTATAATAGCGCTTCTGATGGAAAACAGAGGGCGCATTGACAAACATGCGCCCTTTTTGTAAAAACTTTATGGGATTGACAAAGGAGGAACAGGCCATGGCAGCCCGTGCGGAGGAAGCGCAATCCAAAATGCGGCGGTTGGTGCAGCAGCTTGGGGATGCTTCTGTAAAATACTACACCACAGGCGATAGCCCGCTTTCCGATGCACAATGGGATAAGCTCTATGATGAGCTTGTATTGATGGAAAAAGAGGTCGGCTTTGCGCTGCCCGATTCCCCCACCGCTCGGGTAGGCGCACAGCCGCTGAAAGCCTTTGTACAGCACAGGCACCTCACTCGGTTGTGGAGCATGGACAAGGTGCAAAGCAAGGAGGCGCTGACGAGTTGGGTAGCCCGTTGCCAAAAGCTGCATGCGTCGCTTTCCGATGGCCGTGGACAGCCGCTTCCTCCCCTGTCTTATGCGGTGGAGTATAAGCTGGATGGACTTACCATCAACCTCACGTACAAAGACGGCCTGTTGCAGCAGGCCGCCACGCGTGGCAACGGCGAGGTGGGCGAAGCCATTTTGCCTCAAGTGAAAACCATTCGTTCGATTCCCCTATCCATTCCTTTTAAAGGCTTGCTGGAGGTTCAGGGCGAGTGTATCATGCGCCTCAGCACCCTGGAAGCATACAACCGCACCGCTGCCGAGCCCCTGAAAAACGCCCGCAACGCAGCCGCGGGAGCCCTACGCAACCTGGACCCAGCTGTCACCGCCGCACGCAAATTGGATGCTTTCTTTTATCAGGTGGGCACTTGTGACGATCCGCCCTTTGACGACCATCGCGGCATGGTGAAGTTTCTCAAAGACAATGGCTTTCCCACCAGCCCCTATCTGCATTTTGTGAAGGATGAAAAAGACATATGGTCTCACATCGATGAGATCGAAAGCCAACGGGAGCGCTTGGATTATCTCATTGACGGAGCGGTGGTGAAGGTGATAGATTTTCTTACCCGAGCTGCCATGGGCAATACGGATAAATTCCCCCGTTGGGCCGTGGCTTACAAATTCTCCGCAGAAGAAAACGTCACAACGCTGCTGGACGTCACCTGGGAGCTGGGCCGCACGGGCAAGCTGACCCCCTTGGCGCACCTGACGCCAACGGATATTGGCGGCGTGACGGTGCAGCGCGCCACACTGAATAACTACGGGGACATTCAGCGGAAACGAGTGGCTATTGGATGCGAGGTATGGATCCGGCGCAGCAACGATGTCATCCCGGAGATTATGGGTCGCATTGGCGAGCCTTCTTTGCAGGAGCGGCCGATCCTTCTCCCCAAGGTCTGTCCGGCGTGCGGCCAGCCTCTGGTGGAACGCGGTGCGCATCTGTTTTGCCTCAACCGAACCACTTGCAAACCACAAGCAGTTGCAAGATTGGCACATTTTGCAAGCCGCAATGCCATGGACATCGACACCTTTTCCGAAAAAACAGCTGAGCTGCTCTATGACCGGCTGGGGATTCGTGATTGTGCCGATCTATACCATCTCAGGGTACATGACTTGCTTCCGTTGGAAGGCTTCCAGCAAAAGCGTGCTGAAAACCTTATATTTGCCTTGGAAAACAGTCGCCATTGCACGTTAGATGCCTTTTTGTTTGCGCTGGGGATCCCCAATGTGGGCCGCAAAACAGCCCGGGATTTGGCCATGCATTTGGGCTGTCTAGAGGCCGTGGAAGGCGCCACCCTGGAACAACTGATCCTGATCCCAGAGATTGGTGACATCGTGGCTTCCAGCATCGTTGAGTTTTTTAGCTTTACAGAAAACCGCGAGATGGTTAACCGCCTCTTGGCTTCCGGTATCGTGCCGCAGCCGCCGCAGCAAGCGACGTCGTCCAGCCTAGCGGGTCTCACCGGGGTCGTTACAGGCACGCTTGCACATTTGTCGCGGGAGGAAGCGGAGGCATTGATCCTCGCTCATGGCGGACATGCGGTGGGCAGCGTCAGCAAAAAGACCTGTTTTGTATTGGCCGGTGAAAAAGCCGGAAGCAAGTTGGACAAGGCAAAAGAATTGGGAATCCCCGTATGGGACGAGGAAACATTTTTGGAAAGAATACAAGAAGGAAAGCCGCCAATCCTGGAATAGCAACGAATGATGAAAAGAACCAGCCGCATTAGCGTCTGGTTCTTCGCTTGGCATAGTTGAAAGCCGCTTGGCTCTGTGCCCTGGTATTGGCACTGACCATTTGGGTCCCGGTAAGGTTATTGGGCGTTGGCACTTGGCTTGTCTGGGGCGTGGTTTGCGTCTGCGCACCGTTTGGCGTGGAGCTACCGTTTTCCTCCTCATCTCCAAAGCAAATGGACACGAACCGCAGGGCAAAGGCATCGCAGATGATGTGAGTTCCGCAGGTATCATCATGCAGCACGATATAGCTAGGTCCGACAAACTCCAATATGCCTTGCCTGCCCACAATGGTGTCCGTGCCTACAAGGAACTCACAGATCACATAGGAACCGATGTTTTCCGCCAGGATCTGTAGCATGCTGACCAAAAAGCTATCAGGATCTGTGTTTGCTTGTGGAACGGTGATATTTCCGTTTTGAGTTTCATTGGTGTTGGGTTGCTGCGTCATACTCATCCCTCCCATGCCTACCGATAGTCCCACCTTATGAAAATGAGGCGGGAATCATGCCAACTAAAGACCGAGTGCAAGGTTGGGTTGGTAAGTTGTCATCTTTCAATTGACAAAGAAATTGTTGTGTGCTATCATAAAAACCGCTCTTGGTGACATGCTGAGATGCATGGGGCATTAGCGCAGTTGGTAGCGCGCTACATTCGCATTGTAGAGGTCAGCGGTTCGAATCCGCTATGCTCCACCAAAAGCCTTGGAAATGTAGAATTTCCAAGGCTTTTCCCTTTTGATCGCAGAGTGATAATGCTTATGAAAAGCTAGTGGTTGTTCTCGTTTCTACAGTTTATCCGCAACGTTCACATCGTCTTAACTGAATACACCCCCGCTGCAGCAAACCGAGTTTTCATGGCTCGGTTTGTTTTGTTCTACACGATGAAAAGCAGGGGGCACCCCTATGTCAACCCACACCATCGCTGTTGCCGGCCCAAAGGCGGCGTCGCCAAGCCTAACCGAATACGCCTGTGGCAAATCAAGCTTTCGAGCCTGTGCAAACATGAAAGCGGCTGAAATTCTGACGAATTTGATGTGCCGGAAAACAAAATTCGCGCGAAAAAAGTCGGCAGGAGAACACGATTGCACGAACTTGTCGCTAACAAAAAAACGGGCTGGCGTAACCCTTTCAGGAACCACCGGACGGCCCAAGAGACATCTTGCGTGGAAACGGAGCCAAGCTTGCGCCTCGCACATGCTTCTCGTACCGCTGTATGATATATGGGAGCACTATTCAAAAACAGAATGTCTAACCGATGAAAAAGGAGCCAAAAAATATGAAAAAATTGTTTGCCAAGTGGATCGCGCTTGCTGCGCTGGCCTTGATTTTCCTGCTGGGCAGCGCGAGCGCCGCCAATGCAGATCCGGCAATTCCCATTTCCAACGCCAATGAGCTTGCGAAAATCGGAACGGATCCCCAGTATCCGCTGGATGGGGATTATGTTTTATCCGGAAACATCTCTCTGGATGCCTCTTGGAACCCTATCGCGCCAGACAGCGCAATGCCCTTCAGCGGAACGCTCAACGGCATGGGCTATACAATTACCTTGGATGGGGACGGCGAAGGGTACAGCATCTTCCGCTACGTCACGGACGCACGATTTGAGTTCTTGCGAATCCGCGTAAGCGGCACCGAGTTGCGGACCACGCTTGCCTATTACGCGACCGACTCAACCTTTACGAACATTTCCGTGGATGGCGCCATCACAAAGCGCTCGTATCAGATGGGCGGATTGGTTTGGGCGGCCTCAAACTGCGTTTTTGAGCGGGTCGTCAGTTCTGTAGACCTGACTTTGACGGATATCACGTTTGACCGCTACAACATCGTCGGCGGCATCGCTTGTCAGATTACGGCGGAATCCGACGATCTGGCCTGGTCCAACGGGGTGTATGCCAGCAAGTTTATCCAGTGCCGCTACGACGGAACCATCTCCATCGACCTAACAAAGGCGGCGTATACAGGGGCCACGACCACTTCGCTATGGGTCGGAAACCTGTATGGCGCTAGTGCGTACGATTCCCCGCCCATCTATTTCGGTGTGTATATTGAAAACAGCGTAGCCGCCGGTGTGCTCGACATCACCGGTACGTTGGACAAAACGGCAGTTCCGCAGTTCTCCTTTATCGACGCGAGCGGAACGGTCCATGCGACCTACGATCCCGACAACAAGAGCGTCAGCGCAAAAACGGAAGAACAGATCGTGCGCTACGGTCGAACGCACGTGAACGTGCATGTGACCGACGTATGCGGACTCATCGAGCGAACCTCCTACGGGTACTATGGCGCGTCGGGCAATGAAACCAATGCCGGCGAACCCGGTTGGAGCGAAAGCAAACTTTCGCGAATGGGCCTCATCCTTGCGCTGACGATTGCGCTTCTTTTCCTCTGTATCCTGATCGTTTGGTGCAGGTGTTGTTGCTTTCGGCAATGCAGAATCGCGCGTTGTCGCACCTCGGCCAACGAAATCCCACCGATCCCGGAAGACAAAACGGACATGAACCCATAACCCCGTCTCATCGGCTCAGGCAGAGGCCAATTTGCGGGGTGCAAGAACCCGGCACGACGAAACCACCTGTGATACGGCGGTTTCGTTGCCTATCCGTTCCCTCCGCAGGGCGAGCGCAAATCGCCGCGATTCGCCCCGCCATAACACGGTTGTAAGCTCTCGGTTACGGATAGAAGAGCAGACGCTTTTGTGCGCAAGGCAAAGGGGAATATCCCTTCTGACTTTTTCGCTACTAAACGCTTAATCTGGTAGCGCGCTACATTCGCATTGTAGAGGTCAGGAGTTCGACTCTCCTATGCTCCACCACAATCCGCCTGAAAAGGCGGATTTTTTATTGCGATTTTGTGGATGCTGCATAGTTACGCGACCTTGACAAGGGCCTGGAACGGTTTTTGTGTAAAATGCCTTTTGATTTTTGTTTTCAAACAGGTTTTCTACCATCAAATTCTAATTGATATTGCGAATGAAGAGTCCCATTAAACAAAATGCATGCAGTAAAATAGGCCCTCTTGTCCGGCTTTCTTCATCGGAGCAAAAGGGCTGCAGTGTTTACTATTTTTCAGCTACTATTTTCCCCAATCCATGCCAACGGGTATTCTTACACAGCATAATCGAGTTTACGGGAATTTTGTAACAGGGTTTTACAAACTGCCTCAATGTTGATATCCTTCGCATAGGGAATGGGGGCGAAGTCGTTGTAATCAGTGCGGCTGGATATGCGGCAGGGAATAAGTTTGATCTGCTCGCTGCCACTTCATCTTCCTCAACGCGCATTTAAATCTGAGAAATGAAAGTGGCCATGTTGTCCACGTTGAAAGCGCCGACGGCATAATGGCCCCGCTGCGTGTCATGCAGCGTTTACTGGTCACCAGTGCCATGGGACAAGCCCTCCATGCTATCTAACATTTCAATTTTGAGATCGATATATTGCGATTGTGGTTGACATGATGAGGCAACGAACGCACAGAAGCGGTCCCTAGCGTTAGATCAGCGTATAGCCTTGCTCCTCAATGGCAGCCTCCATCGCAGGCACAATCACTTTGTCCTCCTCATATTCTACCGTCACGGTCTTGGCTTCCAGGTCGACTTGGACATCGGACACCCCGTCTAGTGAACTAACCGCTTGGGTCACGGCGGCAACGCAATGCGAGCAGGACATTCCTTCTACATGTAGCACTTTCATCATGGTTCTTCTCTCCCTTTTCCCTTGTTATTTGATATTAAACGATTTTTGAAACCTGTCCACCTGGCTCTTGCGTCCGTTTTCTTCCATGGTAGAAACCGCCGCTAATGACCACCCTTCTGCTTTTTCAGGATCAACGCCGGCGTCCAGCAACGGCTGCGGGTCAAGGGAAAAGACGACGTCTTTTTCGTTTAAACCCATGTATTTTGCCCATTCAAATTGATTGCCGCCATCGAAAGATAATGCGAAATGATCCATGTCCACGTGGTAAAAGATGCGGTGCCTTGCTGCCTGAACAATCATGGCAAAGGTGTTGCTGGGCGTCGCATCCACAGTATGGGCGGGTTTTTGGCTTCCCAGATTTACACCCAAGACGATTCTGTCGCCTTCCAGCATGCCGTTTGGCAGACGGGCCATATCCAGTCCGGCATCCAAAAAAGGCTGGGCATCCATGATCATCATGATATCATAGGGCATTCCTCTGCTGTAATCTTTGCTCCAGACCAACCAAGCGCTGCCATCAGGCGCTTCCAAGGTAAAGCCGCCATGGGCATCATCTGTGGTCAAACCGGTTGGCATGGCTTCCAAGACCGCCACAAAAGCCTTCTGCGCACCAGTTCCGATCACATCAAGGCTTGCACAGCCGGACAGGAGCAGCAGCAAAAAAGCAGAGACAATGACCAACAAGCATTTTTTCATGGCTTGGTCTCCTTCTTTCTTACAGCGGTGTAGGGCTTGAAGCCTTTGAGCCTCAGCGCGTTGGTTAAAACGGACACCGAACTGAGGCTCATGGCTGCCGCCGCTAGCATTGGGTTTAGCAGTGGGCCGCCCCAAAGATGCAGTACGCCCGCCGCAATGGGGATGCCCACCACGTTGTACCCAAAGGCCCAAAAAAGGTTCTGGCGAATGTTGCGGATGGTGCTTTTGCTCAGTTGAATGGCGGTGGGCACATCCATCAGGTCGCCGCGCATCAGCACGACATCCGCAGACTCAATGGCAACATCGGTACCGGAGCCAATGGCGATGCCTATGTCCGCCTGGGCCAATGCCGGCGCGTCGTTGATGCCGTCACCCACCATGGCCACTTTGCGGCCCGCTGCCTGCAACTTCCTCACTTCATTGGATTTGTCCTTAGGCAAAACGTCCGCCAAAACTCGATCAATGCCCACCTGGGCCGCGATGGCGGCGGCTGTTTTTTGATTATCTCCCGTGAGCATCGTCACTTGGATGCCCATGTCATGCAGCTTGGCAATGGCTTGAGCGCTGTTGGGCTTCACCACGTCCGCCACGGCAATGATCCCGGCGATATGATGATCCATCGCCACAAACATAGGGGTTTTGCCCTCCCCAGCCAGACGATTCGCTTCACCTTCGATTTTACCCAGGGGGATGTGCCGTTCTTCCATCAGTTTTCGGTTGCCCACCAGGGAATGGATCCCTGGCAGAGTCACTTCAATCCCCTGTCCCGGGATGGCCTCAAACCCTTCCATGGGAAGAAGTGATACACCTTCACTTTCAGCAGCCTGGACAATGGCTTGCCCCAGCGGATGCTCCGAGCCCTTTTCCGCCGATGCCGCGATTTGCAACAACCGATCTCTGGACACCGCTTGCGCGGGCAGGACATCCGTAACCTGGGGTTTGCCCTGGGTGATGGTTCCGGTTTTGTCAAAAACGATGGTGTTGATTTTGTGGGCAGTCTCCAAGGCTTCCCCGCTTTTGATGAGAATGCCGTATTCCGCGCCTTTGCCCGTACCCACCATAAGGGCCGTCGGGGTGGCCAGACCTAAGGCGCAGGGACAGGCGATGACCAGCACCGAGATCAAAATGGTGATGGCAAAGCTCATATTTGCTGTGCCGATGAGCCAAGCAATGGAAGCCAGCAAGGCAATGGCGCATACCGCAGGCACGAAGTAACCGGCCACAATATCCGCCATTTTGGCGATAGGCGCTTTGGACCCCTGGGCTTCCTCCACCAGCTTGATGATCTGCGAAAGGGCGGTTTCTTCCCCCACTTTTGTGGCACGAAAGCGGATCAGCCCATTCTGATTCACCGATGCGGCATACACCATATCCCCCGCTTTTTTATCCACGGGCATGCTTTCCCCGGTCAACATAGCTTCATCCATGGTGGTGTGCCCCTCCAAGATCATGCCGTCCACCGGGATTTTTTCGCCGGGTTTCACCAGGATCACATCATTTGGTTCAACTTCATCAATGGGGGTCTCAAGCTCTAAGCCGTCCTGTAGTACGATAGCGGTCTTGGGCGCCAGCCCCATTAGTTTCTTGATGGCCTCAGAGGTCTTGCCCATAGAAACGGCCTCCAGAGATTTGCCTAACAGAATAAGGGTGATGATGACCCCGGCGGATTCGTAGTAGAGCGCTTCCACTGCGCTAAAGTGACCGGTGGCAATTTCAAAGGTTGACACCAAACTGTACCCAATGGCCGCCGTTGTGCCAAGCGCAATCAGGGAATCCATATTGGGGCTGCGCTGCCACAGCGCCTTAAACCCCACAACATAAAACCGCCTCCCGGCAATCAAGATGGGGATGGTGAGAAGAAGCTGTAGCAAGGCATAGATGAGCGGGTACTGCATGGGATTCAAAATGGAAGGGATGGGAAAATGCAGCCACCAGATCATGGACCCCATGGCCAGATACAGCAGCGGCACAGCAAAAGCTGCAGACCACAGGAACCTATGCCATAAGCTTTTAATCTCTTTTTCTTTGTGAAGTTTATCCTCATCAAGGGTCGTGTGCTTTGCCATCTCAAGCGGCTGGTAGCCGATCTTTACGATGGTTTCCTTGATGGAGGAAAGTTGCGTTTTTTTCGGATCGTATACGACGGAAGCCTTTTCCGAAGCAAGGTTGACACTCGCGGAAAGCACACCATCCATTTTTCCCAGCACTTTTTCGATCCGACTGGAACAGGCGGCACAAGTCATGCCGCCGATGGAGATCGTTTCTTTTTTCACCAATCCCCCCTCCTTTACAGCATTTTTCCAATGGTCACAATCAGCTCGTCAATGATTTCATCATCACCAGCACGAATCCGTGCCACCAAGCAACTGCGCATATGGTTCTCTAGCACAAGCTTGCTCACGGCATCCAGCGCAGACCGGGCCGCCGTAATCTGATGAAGCACATCGTCGCAATAGGCATCCCGTTCCAGCATACCCTTGATGCCTCTTACCTGCCCTTCGATCCGGTTCAGCCTTTCCAACAGGCTGTTTTTGAGCTTGTCCTCCCGCACGGTCTGCCGGTTATCGCTCTTTTCCCTATCTTGTGAGCTGTTAGGTTCCATATGGCAAGGCCTCCTTCGCCATTACTATACCCAGGTAGGGTATCCATTCATGCTTTTTTTGAACCTGGAACGTTTCCAGGTTCTGATCGTTCTCAGCAGAGAACAGGATTGCATGATCGTCGCTGTGACATTCTGAGTACCAACAATCGACCCTTTCATAGTATACCAGAGTCGATAGCATTTGTAACCGACAATGATCAAATTTTTTAGATCCACACTGGGCAATTCAGGTGACGATTCCATTTACAGCAAGAGTGAGCGGACGCCAAATGGAGAAAAGACAGGATGTAAAAAGCTATGTCAAACACCCCCAAAGGAAGATTTTTCCTTGCTCCTTCGTTTGGTAAGTAATGGTTTTATGAGGTGATGTCCCGATGACTCCCGGCTTTTCTGATCAAGTCTATGCCCTTGTGCGCCGCGTCCCAAAGGGGAAGGTGACGACATACGGTGCGATCGCGCTGATGTTGGGGCGCCCGCAATCTGCCCGGTATGTTGGCTTTGCCATGCGCCATGCGCCGGAGGGGCTGCCTTGCCATCGGGTGGTCAACCAAAAAGGAGCGATGGCGCCCCAGGATGTCTTTGGTTCTCAGGATTTGCAGCGACAACTGTTGCAAGAGGAAGGCGTCGCCTTTTTGCCGGACGGTTGTATTGATATGAGGGCCCATTTGTGGCCTGGTCTGCCTCAAGAAAAACCAACCTGAATCAGTTCTGGTCCCGGTTGCGCCGATACGCCGTATATGCGGTCAGCGCTGGAATGTGAATGTGAAAAATAGGGCTTGGCAAACTGTCCATGGGAAAAAACGCGAGCTTTTCGACTTCGCCCTCCTGACAGTGTAGCGCCCCATGATAGCTTCTGCACACGTATACCACATCCACATTGGACACCTGGTCGCCATTGGGGTACGTGTATTTCATCATCTCGCCGGAGAACACGCCCAGCAATTCCAGTTCGTCCGCGATTAGACCTGTTTCTTCCTTCAATTCCCGTGCAGCGGCATCCTGGGTGTTTTCATACAGCTCTACCCCGCCACCGGCATATGCCCAAGCGCCATTGTCCGAACGCAGCTGTAAAAGAATTTCGCCCCGTTCGTTTTCCACGATCACCGATGCCCCGCATTGCATCAATGGAATATGCCCCACCCGCTTGCGCATGTCTCTTATGTACTCGCCCATGATAATCCTCCATAATTTGATTTCCTTGAAGTAGCAAGCCAACCATAACAACAAGTGACATTGCTATGTCTGCTTTCAATATGCTATACTTCGCTTGAAAACAAGATGATTCCTTGTGCTGAGACGCTACTTTTGCTGATGATCGCATGTCCCACTGAAAGGAGACCCGAGCCAATGATGATGCCATCCGCATCCCCTTCTCCCAAGAGGAAACGCCTTTCGTTTGCAGTATGGTGCCTCACTTTGGTTTCCCTGTTTCTGTTTTCGGCGGTAGGCAGCCAGGGAGAAAAAAAGCAAGGGGAGGCGAAAACAGTCGCCAAGGAAGAACGCCTTCCGGCCCCAAAGCTCATCTCTGCCTACGTGTTTGATACGAAGAAGCTGACTTTTCATCAGCGGGACGCCGCCAATCTGGATCAGATGAACTACGCGTTTGCGCTGATCAAAGACGGTCGGGTATGCGCAGACAATTGGAAAACCATCAGTGCATTTGAGACATTTGTGGCGAACAACCCGCACATTATGCCGGTGATGTCTGTGGGTGGTTGGGAAGCGGATGGGTTTTCCCAAGCTGCCGCCACGCCGCAAGGCCGCAAGCTTTTCGTGGATAGTGCCGTCGCTTTGATGCAACAGCACGGTTTCCTGGGTATCGACATTGATTGGGAATACCCCTGCTCGTCTGCAGCGGGCATTGCCAGTTGCCCGGAGGATAAAGAGAACTTCACCTTACTGCTAGCGGATCTTCGAGCTGGGCTGGATCAATTGACGGCAGTAGATGGAAAAAAACGACTATTGTGCATCGCTGTGGGCGGAGTGGCCTCCATGGTAAACTACATTGAGGCTCCGGCAGTGGGCAGTATCGTGGATCAGGTGAATATCATGACCTATGACATGCAAGCACAAACCACAGCGACTCATCATATCAATCTTTATCCTAGCAGCCCCGATTATCCCAATAGTGCGGATACAGCTGTGCAAGCCTATATAAAGGCCGGCATTCCCAGAGAAAAAATCATGGTAGGCATTGGGTTCTATGGCAGAGTGTTTGAAGTCACTGGTCCAAAAAGCCAGGGCTTGTACCAGCCCAGCGAGGGACCGGCTAACGCTACCTATGTATATGCACGGATCAAAGATTTCTTGTATGATGACGATTATGTCCGTTACTATGATGACGTTGCGAAGGCGCCGTATCTTTTTGATGGCGAAACCTTCATTAGCTATGACGATCCGCAGTCCATTGATGCCAAGGGAAGCTATGTAAAGGACAACGGTTTGATGGGTCTGATGTGCTGGCAATACAGCGGTGATGATAGCGGCGAGTTGTTACACGCCATGAAGGAAAGCTTGGAATAGCGGTTTAAAAAAATCTTATTTTTGTATGGAGAAAACCCCCGGCTATGCCGGGGGCTCATTGTTGCCGTGTGATGCCAATGCCTTTTTGATGGGGGCCAGATCAATGGCTTCTACATCTGACATGGCCTCATAGAGCTGCTGTAAGATGGTTTTGACACCGCCCGTAACATCACTTTCTACGTTGATGGGCATCACCGGGTCATGGACGGACAACCGCAGCAAAAACCAGCCGTTGTTCAACCCGTTGTCCAGATCAAAGGAGATCCGAACGCCTTCCCGATTGTCCAGCGCAACGTGCCACGCCGGGTTTTCCGCGGCGTGTTCCAACACATGTTCAATGGCTTGCTTTCCCACGGTGGCAAAGTCCTCATCTAAGATGGGCAAACGAATCTCAATGCTCTCTATGGGTTCTTTCAGGCCATCCAGCAGCGCGCTTAAGGTTTCCCCCTGTTGCTTCAGCTGCATGGCCTTGATGATGAGCAGCGTAACCAGATACATGCCGTCATCCAAAAAATAATTATCCCGCAAAGCGGCATGGCCGCTGGTTTCAATGGCCAACGGGCAGTCAATGCCCATTTCGTTCAAGCGAATGGCTTCGTCGATCACATTGCGATAGCCTCGCTTAAAACGATAATGCACGCCGCCCCACTCCTGGATGAAGTCCGCTAATCCCGAGGATGTCACAGAATCCGTCACGATGGTGCCGCCGGGGGTTTCATCCAGCAAGATCGCGCTGATCATGGCGATGAGACGGTTGCGGTTGATCTCTTTTCCGGTGTGATCCACGATGGCGGCACGGTCGCAGTCCGCATCAAAGATCACCCCCATATCCGCTTGAACCTTTTTAACCGCCTTGGCTAGGGAAGCCATGGCGTCCTTGTCCTCCGGGTTTGGGGTGTGGTTGGGGAAATGGCCATCAGGTTCCAAAAACTGACTGCCGTCCACCCAGGCACCCAGGCTTTCCAGCATCCCCGCATAGAATCCACCGGCGCCATTGCCTGCGTCAACAACTACATGCAAGCCCAAGAGGGGCATGGCTACCTTCGGATTGATGCCTTGCAAGATGATTTCTTTCAGGTGCTCTTCATAGATGGGCAAAAAGGGTTTCTGAATGATGTTTCCTGTGGCATCGGATTCTGGTTTGGCCATTCCACCCGCCAGGTTCAACAATTCATCCAGCTGGGCAAACTGCAATCCACCCTCTTTGGTAAAGAATTTCATCCCATTCAACTGCCAGGGATGATGGCTGGCTGTGATCATTATGGAGCCATGGGGGGCAAAGTTTTCCGTCAAAACCGCCATATACATAGCCGGAGTGGTGCACATGCCACAATCCACAGCAGTGGCGCCACTGGCCGCAATGCCTTCTGCGGCTGCTTGAAGCAAATCCGGCCCCGAGACACGACTATCACGCCCCAGGGCAAGGGTCAACTCTCGGCAGTTTTTGCCTTCCTTCCGCGCTACAAACTGAGCAAACGCCATGCCTAGGGTTTTGACCACATCAGGCGTAAGCACGGCTTTCTCGCCAATGGCTATGCCACGAACATCCGAACCGCTTTTCAATTGCTGATAATTCATAGTATCCCCTTTTTCGATTTGTCCAGCTGGGCTCTGCCTTCGTCCGCTGCAGCACGAAGGAACAGATACATGGGTTTCAGTTGTAAGAAATCCTTGGAAACCGTGGCGACCAGCTTTGGGCTGTAGGCCATGGCCATGGGCACCCCATCTCGCTTGATATAAAGCGATTTCCGCGGATAATAGGGAATCAGTGGCTCTGGCACCTGCTCAGGGATTCTCATCCGTTGAAAACAGTCGCCGGACAGCGCCAGCCCCGTTTCCGTCAGGCGACATTCCTCCAATACGGACAGAAAGTGGCTTGGCTTTTGTACCATACCCTTGCGAAGCACGTCCATTGCTGCCCGGTTTTCCCCCCAAAAGCCAATGCCCCAGGCCATATCCTCCGGGGAAAGCTCAAACCAATACATGACGGACTCGTCCCTAGACTCTCCAGCGCGCCGAAACAACAGCCAAAGATGATCTCGAAAGGGCGTCTTGTCCTTGGTAAAGCGGGTATCCCGGCGCAGACGTGCTAGGCATTTTCCGGGTCGAAGCTCCATGTCGCCGGCGATCTTTGCCATGGTAGGCGCCATTGCTTCGATAAAAGAAAAGAACGGATCTTTGACAAACTGCCGATACTCGTCCTCATGGGCCTGGTAATAGGATATTTCATTATGGAATCGGATGTCCAAAAAGAAACGGACGGTTTCTTCCGGAAAACCAGTAAACATGGTCTCAATCTCCCCTCTTGCCATATTATACAAAGTTTTCATACGCAATTCAAGCATGAAATGCAGATCAACCCAAAAACAAGCGCCACCTAGCGGCGGCGCCTGTTCATAGGCTGTTAATAGCTCACATCTCTACCCCGGGCGTTCCGTTCAGGGCGGCTGGGCCGTTGGGGAGGCTCCACCTCCAAGGGCGGCGCTGCTGTATCATCATACGGTTCATAAGCATCTGAGGACGTCTCGCTATAGGGATCGGTTAAACGGTCATCCCGATAGTTTGGATCATCCGAATCCTCGTTTTCATAGGGTTCTTCATAGTCATCATACTCCCCAGCTTGTCCCACATCGTTGTATTCCTGGGCATAGCCTTGGCCGTACGCATCACTTTCCTCCGCGGGATAGGCGGCATCGGTTTCTGTATCCGCATAGCCATCCTGGCCATACGCTTGCTGGTCATATGTGCCTTGCTCGTATAGATCATCGTACGCTTCCTCATACATGACCTTGGAGTCAGAGGGCGTCGTGAAGACTTCGTCCGTGCCATACAGGTCCTCTTCATAGGCTTTGCTGGACTTGCGGTAAGGGCCACGGGCAGGTGCTTCCGACTGGCCGTATGCATCCCGCACATACTTCATATGCGGCAATTCTACATCGTCCAAAGGGATTTCCTCCCGTGTGATCGGAGATCCGCTGGGGCGTTTGGCGTTTTTGAAACTATCGACTGTGGGTTTGCTGTCTGCATGGCGGCCCTTTTGGACCTCCGTCAATTCTTCTTCATCCACCTCAGCAGGGGTCACATAATCCCTGTGTTTGGAACGTTCCAGATGGTCGTAGGCAGCTTCGGAAGCTTTTTTCTGCTCTGCCCTGCGTTTGGTAGCGATGATCAACAAAACAGCGGAACCAATGAGCAACAGACCGGCGATCAGCAGCACAGGCGTCAACACAGTTTGGATGACCTTGGGAATAGCACCTACGCTGGCGTCACGGAGCGGTGGCAAGGTCATGGGCGCAAAAGTGGGCTCTGCCGTGGGATTTGCCGGGGGCGTTGGGGTCTCCGGTGCAGGGGTGGGTACAGAAAAAGCAATCTGCATCTCATTGCCCTGGTAAGTTTGGGTGTTGCCTAGCGCATCCTTCGCACTAGCCGAGAACTGATACTTGCCAGCCATGGAGAGCGCCGCGTCCCGGGTAAGGGTGCGGGTCTCTCCTGCGGGAATGGAAGCAAAGGTATAGATCTTGGTGGTGCCATGGAGAACCGCAACCTCTTTGGCCTCCACATTGCTGTTGTTGGTAATGGCAATGGAAAAGCGCACACGGCCCGGTTGCTCATAGACTTCTGTGCGATCTGGTGTGGCAACCAGCGATAGCGTCAGCATATCATTGGGATTCACAGCGGTAACGGTGATGCTGTCCGTGGCCAGGGACACCTGTGTACCCGTGTTATCGATGGCGGTAATGGTGAATTGGTAATCGGTGGTTTTGGACAACGTAATCTCTTTTTCCAGCTTGAGGCTGCCTTTGCTGGCCAAAGACTGGTTGGAAAACACTTCGCCCAGCGTGGAATCGGTAACCCGCAGGTCGCTGTAATCCACATTCCCGTTGTTGCTCAACTCCAGCGTGAGGGTCAGTTTTCCATTGATGGCGACGCCTGTAGCGCTGGAAGTGAGCTTTGCGTTCATGGCGGGTTCGCCATAAATGATGGTTGCTTTTTCAATCTCCTTGGTTTCTTTCTTGCTGGATCCGGCGGTCTGATAGGTGATGGTGGCGCTGCTAACAAGGTCCTTTTTGCCCATGGTGAGGGGAAATTTGACCTGTGCGGAATCGCCGGGCTTTAACTCGGCCACCTTCTGGGGAGATTTATTGATGTCCTTGTTCTCCTGTACCACAATGTTGGTAAGAGAAACAGTGCCGGTGTTTACAATATCATATTTTACAGTAACGGTCTGTTTTTCCCGTGCGGTTCCGGGGCTGATGGTTCGCTTGATCTCGATGCCGCCCGTGGCGGCTTGCGAGGAAAGCTTACCGCGAATGGGCTGACTTTGGGAGTAGCCTTCGCCGCTGTCTTTATAGAGCGTATATTTTACAAAATAGACAATGGTGCCAATGGCAAGCTCGTTTTTGTTCACGTCCCAAGTGCCTGTCCAAGTTTGGCTTTCCCCCGCCTTGAGCATCACCGCGCCCTTGGTGCCAAAATCCTCAACCACTTGGCTGATGGGGTTATAGAGAACAACAGGATCTTTCATATCGGTATTGCCAGAGTTGGAAATATTGATGGTGACAGTCACAGGCCCGGGGGCTGTAAGCGTGGAGGGGCTAACCTCCATGCTGCAGACAATGGGGTCGGTCTCTGCCGATGCGACGCAAGCCAAAGCAAGCAGCAAAGCAATCAACAGCATGCTAACCAGCAATTTGCGTTTCATGATGGCTCGCGGGCGCACAGAGGCGCCCTTCCTCCCTTCGGCAAACCGAACGCGGATACACGGTTCGCAAGCGAATCATCCATGGATATGTTCTCCATACGGTTTTCAAATATACCGTATCTTGGTCCGAATCTTGAAAAACCTACTCGTTTATTGTATTGCAAAAAGGTAAGTATGTCAAGGAAAACAAGCGGTTTACCTTGTTTTTGAGGCTTGGGGTCTGCTCAAACCCATTTCTTTCTTGCAAAATCGACATATTTTCTCAATTTATTAGTAATAATTTTAGGGCAATAAGTTCAGCAGATCATCCTGGTTATTTACGTCCACATAACTGTCGGGAACAGCGCCCACAATAATGCTTTCCGCAATTGGTACGGTGCTGAGCACCTCTACCCGTTGAGAGCCGCTGGGAATCACCAGGCGAACGGTGGTGGCCAGCGTCAGGGAGATTTTGTGCCGGGTCTGGTTGATGCCAGCGGATTCAAATTCAGTGGTGAACTGGGTTTTGACCGCGCCAATGGGACTGATCTGGATGGGAATGCGCGGGCCGGTACCCGCTAAAAATTGTACCCCAAAGGCCGCGCCGATGGGCACCTGGATCTTTTGATTTTCCTGAAGGCTCAGTTCCGCTTCAGCCATCAGGGCGATTTTGGCGGCCAACTCGTTCATGCGGACGGTGTTGGCCTGGAGCATGGTTATCTGCCCTTCCCCATCCTTTTGGGTGATGATGAGATCCTCATAGGTGATACCACCCTGCATCACATCCCAAACGGACTGGTTGATGGTCTCCACCGCCAAGGAATAGGCTTGGGCATAAGCCATGTCCAGCATAATTTTACTTAGATTACGCTCTACCACCAACGCTACAATCAGCAAAAGCAATACGATCAAGAACAAAATGCGCCTGAATCGTCCTTTGGTTTTGAAGGTTACGCTGGTGGACATCAGCCTCATCTCCTTATGTATCAACAGGCTATGAGACCACGGGCGTAAAAACCACTCACAAATTCCCAGTCACTCTTTCCGTGGCGCTTGTTTCAAAACGCCATAGAACTATGGTATAATCAAAGTTATGACACGGGGGGCTTGCCCTTGGGAGGTTAGTTTATGGCTTTGTTTAAGCAACGGAAACCGGATCCGTACGCCTCTGCCTTTCCCCAGCAGGACGCTTATGAGGGTAGCTACGATGAGGACTATGATGAGGAGCAGCCGTACCAGGTGGAAAATGGCTCCTATGAAGCGGATCCCGCTTATCATGCCCCGGCCCAAGGGGATGGCGATTTTGCCGCGCCAAAAAAGCGCACCATTTTTCGCCCGCGGCTGGGTAAGCCCAATTTTGTCGTCTCCTCTCTGGTGAATGCGGCGCGGCTCTTGCTTCTGGTGGCGCTGATGGCGATCCTTGCGGGCGTTGGCGCCGTGCTGGGCATCGCCAAGGCATATATGGAGACTTCCCCCACGCTGGATCTGGCTCTGCTGGGGGAGCAGGACAAGACTTCTTTCCTTTATGATGCGGATGGCAAAGTGATAACCGATTATAAGGGAACGGAAAATCGTGTAATGGTTAGCATTACCCAAATGCCCGAAAAGCTCCAGCATGCCTATGTGGCTGTGGAGGACGCGCGTTTTTATACCCATAATGGCATCGATATCAAGCGTATCGTGGGTTCATTCATCCAAAATTTTACCTCCGACTCGCAACAGGGCGGCTCCACCATCACGCAGCAGTTGATTAAGCAAACCGTTCTCAGCAGCGAGCTCAGCTATAAACGCAAAATCCAAGAAGCCTACCTGGCCATGCAATTGGAGACCCAATATACCAAGGCGCAGATCTTAGAGTGTTATCTCAACACCATCTATTTGGGTGAAAACTACTACGGTGTGCAAGTGGCCGCCGAGGGTTATTTCGGCAAGGAGCTCTCACAGTTATCTCTGCGGGAATGCGCAATGCTGGCGGGGCTCACCAACAATCCCTACTATTACAACCCCCGCCGCAATTTTTATACCCGCACCTCTGAAACCACGGACTATGCCAAGCTGACCAATGACCGCACCAATTATGTGCTTACTTGCATGTACCAGCATGAGTTTATCTCCCAGCAGGAATACCAGGACGCACTCAATCCGGCTACGGCTGCGGTGTTGCAAACCTCATCCACCGAGGGAGAGGGCATGTACCCTTATGCTCATTATGTGGAATATGCAGTCAAGGACATCGTTACCTGCTTTTTGAAGCTCAACGGTCTGGAGGATAATAGCGAAAACCGCAACAAAATGGAGGGTGAGCTTCGCACGGGCGGCTACCATGTGACTTTGGCCCTGGACCCGGAGATCCAGACCATCGTGGAGGAAACGCTGGAAAATTGGAACAACTATCCGGCCCTTCGGGATCCCAGCGACAAGATCTATCGAGCCCATAATAGCGATGGCACCTATCAGGAAATCATTCAGCCTCAAGCCGCCGCCGTAGTGCTGGACTATCGCACGGGCGAGCTAAAAGCCATTGCGGGCGGCCGTACCAAGCCTACCCAGCGCAAAACCCTCAACCGTGCCACGGACATGAAGATGCCTGTGGGGTCTTCCATTAAACCGATCAGCGTCTTTGCTCCGGCGATTGACTTGGGTGCTTCCCCCGCCAGCATCGTTTACAATATGCCTGTCCCCATCCATGGATGGACCGGTTCTGATGGCAAGGATACCTGGCCCAAGAACTTCGGCGGTGGCGGCTATGTGGGACCGGAGACCCTTCGGGAGGCTATCAAGCAAAGCCATAATGTGGGCGCTGCCCAAACCCTGATGACCCTGGTGGGCATTGATCGCTCTGTGGATTATTTGCTCAAGCTGGGGGTTAACCGGGACCGCATCGATGCTACGCCTTTTGGTCTTTCCCTTGGCTCCAGCGGTATTACGCCGGTGGAGATGGCAGTGGCCTTCGGGGTGCTTGGCAACAGCGGCGTATATCAACAGCCCATTTCCTTCCTGGGGATTTCGGACAGCACCGGTCGGGTGGTATACGATAGTCACGCCCAGCAGGAGCGTCGACAGGTATTCAAGCCCTCCACCGCATGGATGACCGTGGACATGCTCAAAGGCGCGGTGAGCGGCGGCACGGGTACCCGTGCCAAGATCAGCGGTCAGTCCGTGGCTGGTAAAACCGGCACCAACAGCGATCAGCGCGGCGTATTTTTTACCGGTATGACTGGTTGGTACTCCGCTTCCCTTTGGGTTGGCCATGATAATTACAAGCCCCTATCATCCAAAGCCACGGGCGCAAGCAGCGCTGCGCCTCTGTGGCAAAGCTTTATGAAAAAGATACACGATGCCAAAAAGCTATCCAACCGGGACATCCTAGAGGGTGACGCTAGCCAATACCATTTGGTGAAGGCAACTACCTGCGGTGTTAGCGGTCAGCTGGCCGGATCGGCTTGTCAAAATGATGTGATGGGTTATGGTGTGGTGACGGACTACTGGCTGGAAGGTACCGTACCCACGGTGCAATGTCAGATGCACAGAGAGATGACGGTTTGTACTCAAAGCAACATGTTAGCCTCGGAATGGTGCCCGGCCGCCTATGTGGCCACCAGGGGCGTGGCGGTGATTCCGGAAGGGCACCCCCTGTATTCCTTCCTGGGTGATTCCCAATATGCCGGGGTTATCACCCAGTATTTGGGCGGCCTCTCACAGGTTGGCGCCGGCGGTGTTTGTCAGATACACGGGCCAGGCTATACCGAAGATCCAAGCAATGGCTTTGACGATCCCTCAATGCAGAACACCCTCATCCCGGATGCTCAGCAGTTGCTTCAATCCGCCTATGGTGTGATGCAATACTTGGATCCTGCCTCGCCGACTTATGTGGACATCCAGAATGCAATTAACCATTTGCAAGCCGTCATCAGCAATCCCTCTGTGGGTACCTCTGAGGTAGCGGCTGCCATGGCCATGCTAACCCAGGCCATGGCAGGGGCCCAATAGTTTTGAATGATAACAAGAGCCTGGAACAGATACCGTTCCAGGCTCTTGTGGTTATGTTGGGGCACGCTGTGATCAATGCGCCAGGTATGTTCGCGCTGACTCCAAGGAGCGAGGCAAGCCCAGCAACACTTGTTGTATCTGATCCTCAGCCACATGGCTGGCAATTAACTGTGGCACAACCCATTGGTCCATGGCCCGGTCCACCGCGTACAGGAAGCCACCCCGGCTTTTTTGTGTTGCGACAGCCACAAAGCGTCGCATGGAGAGCAGCGCGGTGTCGGGGAGAGCCACGTGCAGATGCGAAAGCGTTTCCTTGCATTGTGAAAACCACTTCTCCTCTTCTGCCAACAAGGGAGTCGCGTCTGCGCTGAGTTCAAGGAAAGAGGAGAGGGAAGCCGGTGCCGGGAGCGCCGGAAGCGCAGACCCATCTGCCAGGCCCAGCGGATGCATGGCGGGCACGGTGATGATGGGAACCATCTGCTGGTTTTCTACGGTTTCAAATAAATCGGCATCCAGCAGAAAAAGGGTGCGATGGCCAAAGAGGGACAACGCATCTGTAGGGAAAATTTGCAGCGTGACCGTTGGGGTTCGCTTCTCGTCCTCCGGCAACAGGCTGACCACATCCACCATTACTCCGGGCCGCACAGTAGAACTGACGCTTTGCAGCCCCAAGGCTTCAAGCAAGGTGACGGCAAACAACTGCGCTGTGCCAAGCTCTTGGGCATGCAACCCCAAGGCTGAGAATTGGGAGAAAACGATCAATAAGCTGAGCACATCATCTTCGCTGATGGTAAAACCCCGCGCATGCATGCGGCCATGGACGCAGGACACCATGTCTTGTACGGAATGATGCTTGCCCAGCAGCGGGGAAATCAGCACCTTGTCTTCGGCGATGCCTCCCAGGCAGGTTAACCGTTCTGCCAGCAGCGTATGGGCCGTACCCTGGGCGTCCATGGCCATGGACTGAGCCACGGCCTCCAGGGCTTGTTTCTTTTCCTCCAGGGTTTGGACATCCTGGGTCAAGCGATCCAATTCCTCCCGCTTGCGCTGGGAAGCGGAGGCGAGCAACTCTTCTTGGTATTGTTTCCTCTCGGCCTTCGCAGTGTCCAGTTCCAGCAATATATGGAAACGCTCTGCCTCCATTTCTTGCATCCGTGCTCTGGCGGCGGCGGCCAAGCTCATATCCTGCTCTCGATTGCGCAGGGTTTCCATCAGGCGCGCCACGAAGCCTTCATTGTCCGCTAAGGCATTGACCGATTGGGTGCGTGTCTCCGGTTCTTGCCAGGCATGATCCAAGGCAAGCAACAAATTCTCCACGGGATTTTCCACGCGGTCAAACTGTGTGCTTTTCAACTCCCCTCCCATGCGTTCATCATAGGACGCTTTCAGCTGCTGCTCCACCACCTGGTGCAGCGGTTCTGTCCGACTGATGATCCGGGGCTTGGAAAGCGCATCCCGTACCAAAGGTGTGCCGGCATACCGCACAGAAGGATCTTGAAGATCCAACAATTTCATGGTGGGTTGCTTGCCAGCCAGACGGTTAGCGTTTTCAGAAACAGGCTGGTCCAGCCTGGAGATGTGATCGTCAAAGGAGATCTCCGGTTCTAAAATACTCAGTTTGGAACCAATGGGCAAGGGTAAGTCTATTTCCTCCTGTGCGAAAAAACCTTCAGAAACCGCTTCCTTTTGGAACGCTGCATCGGTGTCGATCAAGGGAACCACAGGGCTGTCAAGGGAGATTTGCGCTCCGGTTGACTGTTCATCTACAGTTGTATCTTCTTCTGTTGCGCCCTCGGCTCTGGGAGCGTCTTCGTACTCCTGGCGAGGCCTGTCTCCCTTTCGGCGCAGGCTTCCCCTGCGCTGCCGCCAGTTGATCAACTCATCTGGGTTCCAATAGAGGGTATGGCTTTGCTGGAGTGGAATCTCCACGGTGTGCAGCAAAAAGCGGTCGTTTCCAAATGGCTTTAGGGAAGTGATGTCCGCAGCTGCAAGGCTTTCACTGGGCACAGGACCATAAAGCACCTTGCTGACCAGCAGCAATACTTCCGGGGTAAGGCATGCCTCAGGGGCAGGGCGGGCGGCATCCTCACTGCCATCGATTACCTCAAAAACAGTGCCGGGCGCAAACTCATGAATGACGTCGGAATAGATGGCATATTGGTTCATCTCGCCCTGGCTAGGGTCATAATTTTTGTTTTGCCGGATCTTGACCAGTTCTTTTCCCTCACTGCCCGTCAGATCCACCACGCAAAGCGCGCCCATGGCACGCATGCGTTCTTTGAATGTGCTTTGCTCTCGCTTGTCCGGCACCACGCGGAGGCTTCCTTCATCCGGAAACAGTTCCCTGTTGTTGCGAAAGGTCGCCCCTTCACGGGTGGATAACGGTACCACACGGAAGATTACACGTTGCTTATTATCTTCCTCAACAAATGAAAGCGTGAATGTACCGTTCATTTGTTTCATATTGATATGTATTCCCTCCATTTTTGAAATGATTCTATGAGAAGCAATGAAAGATACTGAGATCTTGAAAGGAGTATGCGCTTAGGGCTAAAAAGGAAGATAGCCCTTTCTACCTACAGTTTAATCGCGAATGCAGCTTTCGTCAATAGTTTGCCCAAAGAGTGATGGATCATTAAGACCCAAATGGATCTTTTTGGGGTCATGAATGTAAAATCGTTACCAAATTGTCTTGACAACTTAATATTTTTGTAATACAATTATTCTGATGTTTTACAAAACAAGATTTTTATGGAGGGAAATGGAGCATGAAGCAGTTCTCCCATCATTTTCTAAGAGAGGAAAAACGCATCGTAGCGGCGGTCTTGGCTCTGATGCTTTGCTTAGCTACCATCGCCGCGGTGGCGGATGATGTTGGGATTGTGACGACCAAAGTGGTATTGCGCAAATCTCCCGATGCCGACTCCAAAGCACTGCAGACCCTTCCCAAAGGGGATGAAGTGGTGCTGCTCAATACCAGCGGGAGCTGGTATAAGGTCAATTATGGCGATTTTACTGGCTACGTAATGAAAAAATACGTGCAAGTCAGCAAGAGCTCCGCGGTGGCCAGCGAGTCGAAGATCAAAGAGATCGGTTCAGTCCCTGGGCCACTGCGCATCGGGTATGTAGGCAATGATGTGACCAAGCTGCAAAAAGCGTTGGACATCCTGGGCTATTATGAAGGGAAAATTGATGGGGATTATGGCGCCAGTACCACTGCGGCGGTGCTGATTTATCAAAAGGACAAGGGGATCGAAGCGGATGGCGTGGCCGGCAAGAGCACCATTACTTCTATTTTTGGTTCCTGTGCAAAAAAGGCGGATATTGATTCCACCGGCGAAACCGCCCCTGAAACCAAGACAGCGTCTGCCTCGTCCAGCAAGACTTCCGTTAGCTCAGGCAATGCCGTAAGCAGCTTTTCTGAAATCGGTGAGATGCCTTCCGCCAGTAAACCGGGCGACAGCGGTACAAAGGTGACGAAGCTACAGCAAGCGTTGACATTGCTTGGCTATTTTTCCGGCACCATTGATGGGGATTATGGCGCCAAAACCGAGGATGCCGTGAAAAAATTTCAGAAGAACCGGGGTATGAAACAGGACGGCGTTGCCGGGGCTTCTACGCTGCGCGTGATGTTCAGCGGTACGTCTGCCGCCAAGGACAGTGTGTCTTCAAGCTCGCCTTCCAGCAGCAAAGAAAGTGGCAAAAAGACCGAATTGCTGGACTGGTATGCTGATCATGTTTCCAGCGTGATTCCCAAAAACGCCAAGTTTACCATCAAAGATATCCGCACTGGCAAGACCTTTACCGCAGTTCGCTGGTCCGGTGGCAGCCACATCGACGCTGAGCCCACCACATCAGCGGATACCAAGATCATGAAGTCTGTGTATGGCGGCTCTTGGAGTTGGGACAGGCGTGCTATTTTGGTTCAATACAATGGACATGTGTATGCCGCCTCCATGAATGGCATGCCCCATGGTAACAGCACGATTCACAGTAATGATTTTGCCGGGGTGTTCTGCATTCATTTCAAAAACAGCAAGACCCACGGTAGCGATAAGGTGGACCCGGATCATCAAAAAGCAGTGACCACAGCCAGCAAGGCGACCTGGTAAATTGGCACAAGCAGGTTTGCGTGAGTTTTAGGCTATAGACTCCTTCGCTCTACATCACAGCCCGCAGTTGTACAACAACTGCGGGCTGCTTTGGCGTTTGGCTGTCCTGGCCTAGAGAAGCGTGCGCATAAAGTTGGCATAATGCGCAAATACGATGCCCGGCTCCTCCAGGGTGATGTCCCAGCGCTTGACCCATTCCAGGGAGAAGAAGCCATCATAGCCACCCTCTGTGATCACCCGAACAGAGTCTTCCAGAGGCACATCGCCAAAACCAGGAAGAGCATATTTGAAACCATCTGAGGTGGCAACGCTGTCCTTAAGATGTGTATGACACAGCCAGGGGTGTAGGTTTTGGTAGGTGAACTCAGGCTTTTCCCCCATAAAACGGTATGGATGATGCACATCCCACAGGATGCCTACCCCGCTGGAATTGATAGTGGAAAGCAGCCGGGCCAACTTGGTGCTGTCACTCCATACCCCATGGGTCTCAATGAGCAGCCGAATGCCTTGCTCCCGCGCCATCGCACCCAGAGCGATGGCGCGTTCCCGCACGTAGCCTTCGTCTATAGTGCCTACAGGATGGGGTACCGGCGCTGTGGCCATGATGCGCACATAGGGAACGCCCAGGCGCTTCGCCAAATGGATATAAGCCTGTATTTCCGTCTGCGTGGAGCTTTCCGTTTCGCGCAGGTGAATGCAACAATCGCTGGCCAGACAAGGGATCGATAGCTGATGCTTTTTCAGATCCGCCGTTGTTTTGTCTATGTTTTCTTCGGAAAACGCAGGAACGCTGGGTACGGAAATGTCCTTGCCAACCCCACGGACTTCGATACCGTTATACCCCAAATCGGAGGCAGTGGCAACGATTTCGTTCCAGGTCCATCGCGGGCATCCCAAAGTCGAAAAGCTGATCTTCATCCCGGACTCCCCCCTTGCTTGCATATCGGTTTGCAATATGATATCATTGCACCAGCGGTTGGTCAAGCAAAATCAACGGTTTCGGGTAAAATGATTTCGGAGGGCAACGCATGGGCAGGCAGCCAAAGCGCAAAGGCATTTCTCTGGGTACGGTGGCCATGGTAGCTGTCACCGGCTTGGTGGCGCTGGGATGCTTGTGGTTATTTCCCAAGCTGCTTGGCAATGTGGAGCTACAGCTAGACGCTTCTCAGCTGGCAGTCGCCATCGATTCGTCCCTTTCCATCCTAGGGGATGAGGCTGACCATACTGATACGCTTGACGCTACGGCACTGGAGCCACAAACACCACAAACCCCCATGGTAACCCAGCCCCAGCAGGCTTCTTTTTCATTAACAGCCACCGGCAGCATTCGCATCAACAATGCCGTTCAAAAGGCCCTGACGGATAGTTCGGGATACCGCTTTTCCATTCTGTTTGAGGCTCTTAAAGGCGAGATCAGCTCTGATGTTGCCATTGCCACGCTGGAAAACATTGCTATTTCTACGGAAAAGCTAACTGACAACAACATTCCCACTGATGCAGTGGCCGCCATTGCAAGTGGGGGCATCAATTGCCTTTCCCTGGGCTACGATGGCGTTTTTGACCATGGGATTGCTGGACTGCAAGCCACCCAGGAAAGCATCAATGCTGTGGGCATGACCAGCTACGGGGTATACGCTAACCAGCAAGCCCGATCCCATCCCCCCGTCTTAACGCTGAACGGGGTACGAGTGGCCTTGCTGGGATACCAGAATGATTTGAGCAATGCGGGCAAAAAGAAGCTGTCCCGTGATGAGCAATCCTTTGCCCTGGCCCAGCCTACGTTACCCACCATTATTGCTGATGTGCAGGCTGCCAAAACCGCTGGCGCACAAGTGATCATTGCATCGCTATCCTGGGGCAAGGCCGGCGCATCCACCCCGACGGATGCTCAGCGGGAGATGGCCCAGGCCATAGTGGATGCAGGTGTGGACATTATTTTGGGTACCCATAGCGGCATCGTTCAGCCCATTGAAATCCTTACTGCACACCGAGAGGGCGGAAAAACCACCCAAGCGCTTTGTGCCTATTCTTTGGGAAATCTGTTCACTTACAACCGGGAGAACCGGGCCTCCATTTCCGGTGTGTTGTTGCATGCAACCATCACCTACGACCTCGCTTCTGGTACAGTCCGCATTGGCGATCTTGCTTATTCCCCCACCTATGTTTGGCGCGGGAAAGAAGGAAACAAAACGCTGTATCGGGTATTGGTCAGCGATGTGGAACCCCCTCATTTCGTGCAACAGGAGCAGCAAGAAATCATGGAGCGCTCTTTGGCGCTGATTCAAGAAGTGATGGCCTCATCCTCAATCAGCCTGCGTATTCCCAACCAGGTTGCTCCGGGGCGGTAACAGACGGAGCTAGACATCGCAGGAGAAACAAAAAAAGGAAACGGCCGCGGGATTTTCCGCAGCCGTTTCCTTTTTTGTCTTTATGCTTGGATCAGGCTTTGGCCCGTCATTTCTTTTGGAATGGGGATGCCCATGCTGGCCAGCATGGTAGGCGCAATATCCGCCAAACGACCACCGGTGCGTAGTTTTTTGCCAATCATCTCGGGTCCAATGGCGATAAAGGGTACCGGGTTGGTGGTGTGAGCCGTGAAAGGCTCGCCCGTCTGGGGGTCCACCATCTGATCCGCGTTGCCATGATCGGCGGTCACAAAGGCCCTGCCCCCGTTTTTCAGGATGGCGGCAACCACCTTGTCCACGCAGTCATCCACGGTTTTAACGGCTGCCATAGCCGCCCCCATGATGCCGGTATGGCCCACCATATCGCAATTGGCAAAATTGAGGATCATCACATCATACTTCTGTTGGTTGATAAGCTCGATGGCCTTATCCGTCACCTCATTGGCGGACATGTCCGGCTTCAGGTCAAAGGTGGCCACCTTGGAAGAGGGGATCAGCTCCCGGTCCTCGCCCGGGTTGGGCTTTTCCACACCGCCGTTGAAGAAAAAGGTCACATGCGCGTATTTTTGGGTCTCCGCAATGCGCAGCTGGGTTTTCCCCAAGGCGGACAGATACTCTCCCAAAGTGTTGTCCAAAGACTCCGGCGGATTGACGATGGCAAGGCCGGTAAAGGTCTCATCATACTGGGTCATGCTCACAAAATTTACATGAAAATAGCCATTTCCCCGGGGAAAGCCCGAAAAATCGGGCTGGATGAAAGCGCGGGTCAGCTGGCGCGCCCGGTCCGGGCGGAAGTTGAAGAAGATGACGGAATCCTCGCCCTGGATGGTCGCCACGGGCTTGCCAGCTTGAAGAATCACGGTAGGCACGACAAACTCGTCAGTCTCTTCCTTGCTATAGCTTTGCATCACAGCCTGTTCGGCGCAATCCGCCGTAGCTTGGCCCTGGCCCAGCACCAGGGCATCATAGGCTTTCTGCACCCGATCCCAGAGATTATCTCTGTCCATAGACCAATAGCGGCCCATCACCGTGGCGATTTTCCCCACGCCGATCTCCTGAGTCTTAGCTTCTAACTCCTTGATAAAGTCGATACCGCTGGTAGGAGGCACGTCACGGCCATCCAAGAAGCAATGCACATAAACGTTTTTCACACCCCGCTGTTTGCACATTTCCAAAAGAGCATACAGGTGCGTGTTGTGGCTATGCACGCCCCCATCGCTAACCAACCCCATCAGATGCACGGCTTTACCGGATGCCTTGGCCTTGTCCATGGCATCCGTCAGCGATTTTTTCTGGAAGAACACCCCGTCCAGGATGTCCTTGGTGATGCGGGTGAGCTCCTGATACACGATGCGCCCGGCGCCAATGTTCAGATGGCCCACTTCGCTGTTGCCCATCTGTCCGTCTGGAAGCCCCACATCCATGCCGCTGGCGCCCAACTGGGTGTGAGGGTATTGTTGCATCAACTTGTCCAAATGAGGCGTGCCTTGCTGAAAAATGGCGTTGCCTTCCTGGGCTGGGTTGATGCCAAAGCCATCCATAATAATCAACGCTGTCATGGTTTTTCCCATCAATTTTTTACTCCTTATTTATCGTACATCACCACGGCGGTGAAGTCCGGAGCTTTCAGGGACGCACCACCGATCAGCCCGCCATCAATTTCGTCTTGCGCCATCAGGCCCTTCACATTGCCAGGGTTCATGCTGCCGCCGTACTGGATGCGCACGGCACCCGCCACGCTCTGGCCATACTTGCGCTTGATGGCCTTACGGATCACGCCGATGGTTTCATTGGCTTGCTCATCCGTGGCCACAAGGCCCGTTCCGATGGCCCATACGGGCTCGTAAGCGATGACGATTTTCTTGATCTCTTTGCCGGAGAGTCCCTCAAGAGCGACCAAAGTCTGGTATTCCACCAGCGCGTCGGTATAACCGCTCTCCCGCTCCTCTTTCAGTTCGCCCACGCATATAATAGGGATGAGCCCTACGGCGACTGCCGCCCGGGCACGTTGGTTGACAGTGCGGTCGGTCTCCCCAAAGTATTGGCGGCGTTCGCTGTGGCCGATGATGACATATTCCACACCGCAGGCTTTCAGCATCTCCGCGCTAAGCTCGCCGGTATACGCGCCGCTGGGAGCAAAATGCACGTTTTGCGCACCCAGGCGGATGTTGCTGCCCACCGCCGTCTCTTTGACAGCAGCAAAATTGGTGGCAGGTACGCACACCACCACATCGCATGCGGCATCCTTTACCGCGGGAATCAACGCTTTCACCAGTTCCACGGCCTCCGTGGGGGTCTTATTCATTTTCAAGTTGCCTGCATTAATGGGTCTAAGTATCATCAAAATACACCTTTCATCCCTTGTTGAATCCGCAAATTTTGCGCTGGTCGCCCCTTGGGCTGCCTGCGCAACGATGGATGAGGTTTTCCTCTCTTTATTTGTCGTTCAAGGCCGCAACGCCGGGCAAAACCTTACCTTCTAGGTACTCCAGGCTGGCACCGCCACCTGTGGACACGTGGGTCATCTTGTCCGCAAAGCCCATCTGTTCCACTGCCGCTGCGCTATCGCCACCGCCGATGATGGTGACCCCCTTGCACTCAGCCATGGCCCTGGCCATCTCGCGGGTACCCTCGGCGAAGTTCTCAAATTCGAATACGCCCATGGGGCCATTCCAAATCACCGTGCCTGCGCCATCAATCTCATTGGCGAAGATCACCCGGGTCTTGGGGCCGATGTCCATGCCCTCAAAATCCTCGGGAATCTCCTTGGAATGAACGGTAATGCGCAGGGTGTCGTTGCTGAACTCTTCGCCAGCTTCGTTGTCAACAGGCAACAGAAAGCGTACTTTCTTTGTCTTGGCCTTCTCCATCAGCTCCTTGGCCAGGTCCACCTTGTCCGCTTCCAGCAAGCTCTTGCCAATCTCGCCGCCCAGGGCTTTTTGGAAGGTGTAGCTCATGCCGCCGCCCACGATCAGGGTATCCACTTTGTCCAGCAGGTTGGTGATGACGCCGATCTTGTCGCTGACCTTGGCGCCGCCCAGAATGGCCACAAAGGGCCGGGCCGGGTCTTCCAACGCCTTGCCCATGATGCTTAATTCTTTGCCAATTAAATAGCCCGCTACGGCCGGGGTCAGAAGATGTGCCACGCCCTCGGTGGAGGCATGGGCGCGGTGGGCGGTGCCAAAGGCATCGTTTACATAGACTTGCGCCAGTGAGGCAAGCTGCTTGGCAAACTGGGGATCGTTGGCTTCCTCCTCCTTGTGAAAGCGGACGTTTTCCAACATCATCACATCCCCGTCTTTAAGCTGGGAAGCCAGCTTCTGCGCGGAAGGGCCGATGACATCATCCGCCAGTTGCACTTCTTTGCCCAGCAATTGGGTCAGGCGATCCGCCACAGGCCTCAAGGAATACTTTTGATCAAACCCGCCCTTGGGACGGCCCAAGTGCGAGCAGAGAATCACGCGTGCGCCATGATTCATCAGGTATTTGATGGTTGGCAGCGCTCCCCGGATGCGGTTTTCATCGGTGATGATGTTGTTCTCGTCCAGTGGCACGTTGAAATCACAGCGGACAAGCACCTTTTTGCCCGATACCTGAATGTCCTCGATGGTCATTTTCGCCATAACGCACACTCCTTCATCGATGGTGAGTAATCTATTGCAAACCCCTATGGGCGAGCAAACAGGTTCAGGATAGCTGATCCAAAATGGCTCTGGCGGCGCCCTCATCGGTAACCAACATCGCGTGGGGACGATTGCGCATCACAGCAATGATCGCATCCGCTTTATGGGAGCCAGCAGCCACAGCCAGCAAAGCGCACTCGGGTTTCAAAGACCCCAGATCCAGCGCTACGGTGGAAGCCGTGTACACCATCCGGCCTTGAAGGTCAAAATAACAACCATACGCTTCTGCCACTGCCGCCTTTTGCAGCACTTCATTTTGAATGGCCATGGGCAACTGCCGTTTTTGCGCCATATCGTCCGCCCGGCCAATGCCATGAAGCACCACGTCCGCCCGCTGCAACAGCTCGAGGGTTTCGGTGACCTCCTGAAGCTTTTTCAGCTCCGTTAGCGCTTGCGCATCTACATGATCGGGTAGGTGCATCAGACGGAGATGTCCGCCCAGGCGCTTGGCGATTTCGCTGGCAACAGTATTGGCTTGGGTTTCCAACGCCTTGCCGATCCCCCCCCTGGCCGGAACGACCATCACGTTCATGGGCGTGCCCTGGGGAATGGCAAAGGCGACTTGATGGATGGTTTCGCCCCCAGTTACAGCTAGCGTAGAGCCGCTTTGCAAAAAAGATCGCAGCCGTGTGGCCGCGATTCGGCTCACGTCGCGTAGGACGTGTTCATCCTGGTGAAAGTCTCCGGCGGCCACATAGACTCTGGTAACACCGAGTTTATGGCTCAGCAGGGTTTCCAGACTGGTAAGGCCCCGCAAATCCCGGCTAAACCGCCGTGCCACAGGTAAAATTTCCTGAGCTTGGGGGGTCACCGTCATGCCTGCCGCGTCAAGGGAAACCAGGCCGTGTGCTTTCAGCAAGGCCGCCACCGTGCGCACTTCCCGTTCCGGGAGGTTTAGACGCGTAGCCAGCAAACGACGACCCACGGGTTGCAGCGCATCAATTCGCTCCAGCACCAGCGCCCGTCGCTCGATCTGTCCTGCTAAATCCGGCGCCAACTTTTGCATCAGCATAAAATAGTCGTCCTGCATCACAATCCCCTTTGGGGCAAAACCCGTCCCGCATGACCAATTTTATCCCACAAAAGTATAGCGTATTTAAGTTACGGCTGCAAGCTTTTTTGATGTTTTTTTCACAAAACGGGAACGAAAATCAAGATGGCGGATTTATCTCTTGGGCGGCACCTGGGGAACCATGCCAGGAGATTCGGTTTGGTGAATTTGGTTTATTTCATCAATCACGGCCTTGCGGCGAGGAGGCATGCAGTACGCGCATGGAGTGTACTTTTGGTGTTCCCCGTCATCCAGCTCCCCATAGGTAAAAGAACCAGTGAGAGGAAGGTATTCATCCTTGACCCCGGGGCAGCTATCGGTGGAGTGGTAGTTGCTGCCGCCGTTGGTATTGTAATAAAGCGGGATGGAATCATCCGGATAGGGAATCTGTCGGCCAGCGTAATCCTCCCATACCACCAGCTTGGTTCCTACCTTGATGTTGTTCCAAAGCCAGGTCATGTTCATCCCATCCGCGTTTCGAAGCCGCTGGGTGCGAATACAGCCGTGACTGGCACGGGTACCCAGCTTGTACTCAGTGTTTTTGTAATTTTTGGTGCCGTCGGCGTTTTTCACATGAGGCACCTCGTGCAGCAAATCGCCGGAGTTGAACCGCAGAGCCATGGAGCAAAACATATTGTCCGAGCGGAATTCTCCCACCCGGGAAATCACCATAAATTCACCGGAGCGGGTTTCGTTATAAGGCTGCTTCTCGTTGTACAGCCCGGTGGAAATCAGCAACGAGGAATATAGGCGTCCCTCCTTGAACAGGTACAATTCCTGGGTCATCTTGTCGATGATGATGCCATGCTCCTGGCTGACATTCTTGGTTTTCAGCTTGTTGGTGGGCAGATACCCTGTTACAAAAGCATTCCAGGCTTGTACCTTTGAATCGTGAAAGGAACTGGAATAGGTCTCCACCAAAGACCAGCCGTTGTCCAGCTTATCCAGCACATGCACGCTCTGGGATGCACAGGTCACCACGCCTACGCCTTCGGAGTCCTCGTTGGGCACAGCACGCAATACCACCTGGGTTTTTTGATCTCCGTCCACAATGGTCATGGGCGAGGTAAGCATGGCCCACATGGCCGCCTCATCGGTGATGTCCATGGGGGTGCACCAAAAGCAACCTTCTGGAGAATGATTGGGCTGATGGGTGCTTAAATGGGCGGGAGTAATGGCGTTGCTGCTAGGCTGTTGGCTGGGCAACGCGTCCATTTCGTCCCCCTCCTGTGAAATATCGGACACAATATCCAAAACGGAGGCTGTGGGAGCGTTGGCCGCAGCCTGCTCCGCTGTTTCAATGGTCACATCCATATCCACGCTGCTGCCGCCTTGGCTCAAATGGATCGTATAGCTGCCTGGCGCCAGGGGGATTCCATTGCTGGTGCCGTCCCAAGTTAACTCGTTTTCCCCAACGTTGGCCTGAAAATCCTGCAGAATGATGGCTTTTTGAGCCCCGCTGGCATCCATCGCCACCAGGTTTACCGGTCCTGCCTTGGAGGTGTTGAAGAAA
>JAVBSI010000056.1:0-12576 GCA_031556815.1 Eubacteriales bacterium
ATGATGATGTCGCCTTCCTTCACTTCCACGCGATCTTCGATGTCCTTGGAGGTATAGATTCCATAGTCCTCACAGATGTCAGACAGGTCTACAATCACGCCTTCGTTGCACAGATAGTCCAGCGGCAGAGATGCGATATCGCAGCCGTGAGTGCAGAAATGCAAGGGGCCGTCCAGATGGGTGCCCACATGGTTGCTATGGGTCAGGATCTGGCCGTTGGCGCCATTGGGAGACAGTCGCTTGAAAAACTTCATGGAGAGCGGCTCATAGGTGGGCCAGGGCGGGGTCAAGATGCTCAGCGGTTGGGTCAGGTCGTACATCACGGTATTCTTCCAGTTGGATAACATGTAGATCCCCTCTTTCCAAATAAATTCATTGTCATTGATCTGTGGGCGAGTCCAAGCGTTTCCTTGTTACTTAGCCAATGCCCCCAGCGCTTCTTCAAAAATCCCCCTGGGCGGATTCACCAGCCCGGCACCCACTTGGCCCACACCCGCGTCCTTGTGTGCTATGCCCGTGTTGATCTGGGGCAGGATGCCGGTTTCGATCACCTTGCGCACATCAATCCCCGTAGGCGCGCCCCGGAAATCCAGGATCGGGATGGAAAACGCGCTGCTTTCGCCCAGCGTGATCTCATACATGCTTTGGGAGTAGCGCACCGCATCCTCCGGCACGCCGCCCACAAACTGCACGATGGCGATGGCGGCGGCCATACAGAATCCGCCTACGCCCAGGGTTTCGGTGATGGCGCTATCGCCGATGTCCGGGTTGCAATCCGCCTCGGTATAGCCGGGGAACAGCAACCCTTTCACGATGCCCGCCGGTCCCACAAACCATTGCCCGGGCAACCCGCTGACCCGCAAGCCAAAGTCGGTGCCGTTGCGAGCCATCACCGTGGCCATGGTGCAATGAGGGATGCCATCGGCCGCGTCCAAGGTGGCCTTGGCCATGGGCATGCTCAGGTTCAGGAAGAAATGATCGTTGCCGTTGATAAAGTTGAGCACCTCAATGCAGGTTTCATCCCCCAGATTGGCTTTCAGCAGCCAGGGTGCGATCTGCCGGATAAACAGGGAGGTGGCCGCCTTGTTGCGGTTGTGCACCTCATCGCCCATGTGCAGGGCCTGGGCTGCCAAGGAGCGAATGTCGATGCCGCCGGAAAGCCGCACCGCCTTTTGCAGCGCCGGGCCCAAGGTGTCCCGCATCCATTCCAACCGCTTGATGACCTCCGGGCCGTAGGCGCCGTAGCGCAACACTTTGCCCAGGCCCTCGTTTAGCGAACAGTACGCCATATTGCCAAAGGTGACGTTCTTCAGGCAGCTCACATACATGGAGGGGCTCAGCACACCAGCCATAGGCCCCACGGCGCTATGCTCGTGGCAGGGGCCAAACTTGACCTTGCCGGATTTGGCCAGCGCCTCGGCTTCCTCCAGGGTCTTGGCTCGCTTTTCAAACAGCAGCGCGCCCAGGACGGCGCCTTTCAGCGGGCCGCTCATCCGCTCCCAGGTGATGGGTGGACCGGCATGCAAAATGGTATCTTCATCTAATCCGGGTACCACTTCTCGGGCAGGCCGCACATCCTCCAGGATGATCTGCGCCGCGTTCACCCGACGCAGGGCCTCTTTGTTCGCCTCTTCCACCTCCGGACTGCTGAGTTTGTCCAGCGCGGCGATCAGGTCCTGCCTGCCTCCGGCCGGGGGCTCCCACTCCAGGTGGATCGTCTCCACACCCGTGCTGGCAAGCTCGGTAGCAAAATCCTCATTGCCCAGGTTGACGGCTTTGAGCGTCTTTGAAAATAAATCGACGATCACCGCGGCATCCCTCCTTCCACCGCGACGGAGGCTGCGATCTTCGCGGCGCGCACGTTGGAATCACTCACCACAAAACCGGCATCCAGGAGTTTTTTTGTCTGCTCCGCGATGTTCTGCGGGTCATCCGGGGTCCCGATGACAGATGCCACCCAGAGCACCTTCCGTCCTTCTTTGTTCAGAGTCTCCACCGCTTTCTTTTGCGCCTGCAACAGAATACCGGCGGGGTCCGCGTGGGACCCATGCCCCAGCTCCACGTCCACCAGCATCACGGCGGTTTCCGGGTCGGTGGCTTCCCGGACGATCCGGTCGTTACGCAGCACCGGCTCAATCATCGGGTGAGGCTTGCCCAAGGTAAAGTAATCGTCCCCCATGTCCAGCAAGGTATGTCCTTGGCTCTTTTCCAGGTCGTCCAGCTTTTCCTTGTCCGACAGGGGGATGTTGGAATAAATCGGCACGCCCAGCCTGCGTAGCGTAATCATGGCCTCATCACACAGCGTTCCACCGCCAAACACGCCCCGCAAATATTTCTGGGAGGGCTTGCGCGCAGCCTGAAATGCCTTTACCACCTCAGCCGCGTTGCCCGGCTCCACCAACGTCTTTGCTTTGCCCTCAGACAGTTCCACTGCCTTGCGGGCGGTCTCTTCGATGTCGAAGCATTGGGTCACGCCCTTGGGCAGGCCCTCAATGGGCGGCGCACCGAACATGCACAGAACCACCGGCTTGCCCACCTGGCCCGCCGCGGCGAAGATCTTCTCGGCCACCTCTTGCGCCGGCGGCTTGGACACGATCACGATCACACGGGTGGCATCATCCTGGCGCAGGGCGTCCAGCCCGGCCAGCATCATCATGCCGCCCACCTCCACTTTCAAGTCGCGGCCGCCGGTGCCCAGCGCCTGGGTGATGCCGCCGCCAAAAGCGTCGATCAAGGTCGTTACGTGCTGCAGTCCCGTTCCAGATGCGCCCACCACACCGATGTCGCCGCGTTTAACCCGGTTGGCAAACCCTAGCGGCGCGCCGTTTACGATCGCCGTACCACAGTCCGGCCCCATCATCAGAAGGCCGCGCTGGCAGGCCAGCTTTTTCAGTGCGATCTCCTGTTCCATGGTCACGTTGTCAGAAAACAGAAACACATGCATGTCGTTCTCCAGTGCATTGCGGGCCTCACGGGCAGCATGCGCGCCAGGAACAGAAATCAGCGCTAGGTTGTATCCCTCTTCCAGCGCGGCCACTTGGCCAATGGTCTTATACGTGCGCTGGGTTGCTTCTCCCTTTTTCTTCTTGGCGGACAACGCCTCTTCCGCAGCCACGAAAGCGTTTTCCAGCGCCTCCTCGTTGTTTGCGGCAATGCCAATCACCAAGTCGTTGGGGCCGACTCCCTCCGGCGCTGATATACCCATGTTTTCAAGCAATTCCAGGTTCAACGCCGTACCCATGCCCACCATCGCCGACACCACGCCGGGCGTTTCCTGCACACCGGCTGAAATGCGCATCAGCGTGACGGAGTCATAATATTGATTACCACATGTTTTCACACGTTGAAACACCTTTTCACCTCCCAAAAGCGAAACGGGAACGCCACGATATAGCATTCCCGTTTCATTTTTACTCAGGCCGCTACCGGCTTAAAGACAAACCCGTAGAAGTCCTTCCCGACGCCCTCTTTGATGACCTCCACATTGGACTTCACGCGCATGCCAATTTTCGGCTGATCGCAATCGATTTGCCCTGAAACCCGCACCCCGTTGTCGAATTCAGCGATAACAAAGCATAGATAAGGTTTCATATAGCCTTCAGGAAGGTTGAATACCTTCGTCCATGTAAGCACTGTGGCTTCGCCTTCCAGCGGCTCCTCCGTGAATTGCCGGCAGCCGCAGGACTTGCAGACGAAGTGCTTTGGGTGATGCAGTTTGCCGCACTCATCACACTTATATGCGTACATCTCCATTTACTTCGCCTCCTTCGTGGTCACGATCGTGGTGACGACGTTATTGCCAAATCCGCCAAAGTTGACCGCCAAGCCCGTTTTGGCATTCTTCACCTGCCGCCCGTTTGCTTCACCGCGAAGCTGACGAACCAACTCGACGATTTGCGATACGCCGGTCGCTCCCAACGGGTGTCCCTTTGACTTCAATCCACCAGAGGTATTTATAGGTTTTTCGCCATCCACACGGGTTTTTCCTTCCCGGGCCGCAATATGCCCTTGGCCCTTGGGGAAGAAGCCCACTTCCTCGCTTTCACACACCTCCAGAATCTGGAACGCGTCGTGCAGCTCGGCTACATCGATATCGTCCGGGCCCATGCCCGCCATCTTGTACGCAATCTCCGCGCTTCTGCGCACGGCGAACAGGTCGGTGGGATCATCGCGCTCGGCCACGGTGTGCGTATCTGTCGCTTGACCAATGCCCGCGATCCTCACCGGTTTTTTGGCAAAGCGGTCGGCCACGTCCATGGCGCACAGCACCAGCGCGGCGGCGCCGTCGGACATGGGACAGGTGTGATAGACGCGAATGGGGTCAGCCACGTAGGGGTTGATCACGTTTGCATCCTCATCATCGGTGATGGCGTACAAATCCGGCACCAGACGGATATGCGCGCAGGGGTTGTGCATGGCGTTTTCGTGATTCTTCACCGCCACGATGCTCAGGTCCTTTTCGGTGAGGCCCGTTTGCTCCATCTTCAGCCGCGTGAACATACCGGCGAAGGACGGCAGCGTCAAGCCGTAGGGATATTCCGCCTCGGGATGGGACATCGTGGCAACGAAGTCCGTGCTTTCCCAGCCGGACACGATGCGCATCAGCTCCGCGCCGATAACCAACACCACGTCGCACAGACCGGAAGCGATGGCCATATACCCCAGCTTCACGGCAGACGCACCAGAAGCCGGACCGTTTTCGATGGTCTCCGCCATGGCCGGGCGGATGTTCAGCGCGTCCACCACCGCGGAAGCCGCGCCCGAAATATGGTTGATGGTTCCTGAACCCATGGAAGCCAGGAATACCTGATCGATCCCGTGGCCTTCGCCGGTCTTGATCCCAGCATCGTCCAACGCTTCAACGCCCGCTGCGCAGGCCTGATCGATGAACGAGCCGTTCCAGCGGCCAAACTTGGTGTGGCCTACGCCAACAATACCAACCTGACGCATGGTCAACCTCCGTTCTTGCTGCGCTTCCATCCGGGAAGCTGACTGTAGGTTTCAGGTAGAATCGGATTCATAGCGGTCTTCATCAGTTCTTCCGGCACCGGCCGACGGCCCGTGCACTTGGAGGCCTTATGCTTCTCCCACAGTTCCCGCGTCAGCACATAGGTGGGTACGCCGCCCAGCTCGTGCCAAACTTCCGGCCGCGAGATCAGCTCATACTCGATCATCCAGCGCTTGAAACCGTTGGGGGATTCCGCCACGATCAGCACTTCCTCTTGCTTGAGGAAATCAAAGTGATACTCCATCTTGGCGGCAAACAGCTGCGCGCCGATGCGCAGGCCTTGCCGTAGGGTGATGGTGTGGTAGCTCATGCCCAGCTTGTCGTCCACGGAGCGTCCGTTCACCACGCCCACGATCTCGCCGTTGATGGTGCCCAGAAGGATGTATTCGTCCTTCACGCGGTGCACCTGGTAGCCCAACATTTCAGCATACATGCGGGATGCCACAATGTCATAAAAGTCCTTAGGGGCATTCATCAGGGGCCTTACGGCCTCCAGCGCGACGGGCACCTCATCCCGGCCGATCTGCCGTACCACCATTTTTTCTCCGGTAGCCAGGGTGATGTACTTTGCTTCGTAGATTGGAAAATCGCTCTCCGGGGGACGAAGCTGTTGTTCCATTTTGTCGATCAACGCCATCCAGTTTCGCCTTCTTTCTTAAATTTTTTTCGCGGCTGCTGTGGGTATAGTATACAATATTTTGACGCATTTTTGTATTGTGTGTTCACCTAGAAACGTGTACAATGAAAGCGCCCTTTTTTGTGATCAATCACAAGTGCTTTGGTTGATCTAGGAGTAATGAAACCAAAAACCACAAATGGGCGGGTGAATGCAGATGCGAATCACAAACGAGATCGCCGGTTCTTTTATTGACAGGCTTTCGGAATTTGGCTCTCACAATGTGAACATTATGGACCATGACGGCATCATCATCGCCAGTCATGACAAGGCCCGGCTGGGCCTTGTGCACGAGGGCTCGCTGGAGGTGATGCGGCAGGGGCGGGAGTCCGTATTCCAACTGGACGACGTGCTTCCCAAGGGTACACGGCCCGGTGTGACGATCCCGATCTTTTTTCACGGCGCATGCGTGGGAGCGGTTGGTGTTACCGGCGCGCCTCAGGAGGTATACCAGAACGCGCAAATCATCCGGCTCACCATCGAGAGCCTATTGGAGCAACAGGATTTACATGTGAAACTGCAATACAAGCGCAACCTGATGGAGAATTGGGTGATGGCGCTGGTGGAAGGCGACGCCACCGCTCTGCAGGAAATGGAAAATTCCTTTGAACTTCTCAATATCGATCCGGAAAGCCTTTGCTGCGTCGCCGTCGCCTCCGTTTGGGACCACCAGGCTTCCGCTCCCCTGCAATATAGCGATTACCTCCAGCGGGAGGACGACCTGTTAAACGCTATGTCGGTCCATGCCAAAATCAACTTTCACGGGTTTTTAGGCCAGGGGCGTATTCTATGCGCTCTGGCGGTCAGCGGTGAAACGGACATGCCAGAGATCCTTTCCGCATGCCAGGATCTGCAGCGTTGGATGGCTGGGTTGCCAATGGATGCGTCCATCGGCATCGGCTCGCCGGAGCGGGGCCTGGCCGGGTTTCAGGCCAGCTATCGGCAAGCGCTGCAAAGCGTTACGTTGATTGAAAAACTGCATCATCCGCGTTCGATCATGACCCTCCACGACTGGGGCATTGTCGCGTTGATTGACCAGGCGGCCACCTCGGTGAAGCAATCCTTTTTGCGGCAGTTTCTGGACGGTAAGCCGCCGCTCAGCGAGGTGCAATGGTCCACGCTGGAAGTCTATTTTGCCCATGATCAAAGCTTGTCGCAAACGGCCTTGGCGCTTTTCATCCATAAAAACACGCTGCTGTACCGGCTGCGCACCATCCAAGAGGCGCTGGGGCTAGATCCCCGCCGATTCCAGGATGCGATGATCCTTCAGGTTTTGACCTATTTCAGAAGACTCCTGCCGCAATAGCCCTCGGCAGGAGCGCCGCTCCCTGATAGGGCGATTTCCCTTGTGAAGAGATATGCACGCTTGACAGCCCTCCAAGGGAAGCGTACAATGAATGATATCAAACGCCTTGCAAAAGGCGGCATCAAAATAAATATGGATAGAAGGAGAAAGATGTATGAAAAAAGCAGCCGCGCTCCTGGTGGTTTTGATTTTAATGAGTAGCCTTTTCTCGTTTGCGATGGCCGCCCCTGTCACCAATGAAACAATCAAGCTTGGGTTCATCCATGTATCTGATCCCAGCGATATGGGCTACACGTACAATCACGACCTTGGTACCCAAAAAATGATGGAAGAACTGGGCATTACCGACGCCCAAGTCATCAACAAATACAACATTCCCGAGACCTCCGAGTGTGAAACGGCCATCAACGAATTGTTGGAGGCGGGCTGTAACATGATCTTCGCCACCAGCTTTGGCCATGGCGATTACATGCTTGCCGCTGCCCAAGCACATCCCAACGTGGAATTCTGCCATGCCACCGGCTACTATGCCTCTGGCGCGGGATTGACAAACTTCCATAACTATTTTGCTGAGATCTATCAAGCCCGGTATCTGGCGGGCATCGCTGCAGGCCTGAAGACCAAGAGCAACCAGCTTGGGTATGTTGGCGCGTTCCCTTTCGCCGAGGTCATCAGCGGTTTTACGGGCTTCTACCTAGGCGCCAAGTCCGTCAACCCCGACGTCACCATGAAGGTGATGTACACGGGTAGCTGGAATGATCCCACCAAGGAGGCGCAGGTTGCCAAGGCCCTGATTGACATGGGTTGCGATGTGATCTCTCAGCACTCTGACTCCACCGCCCCTGCCACCACCGCGGAAGCCAACGGCGTATTCCAGGTGGGTTACAACTCCGACATGATTCCCGCCGCGCCCAAAGCGTCGCTGATCTCCGCCCGGATCGACTGGTCCAAGTACCTGATCTACGCGGTGGATGCATACTTGAATGGCCAGCCCATTCTGACTGACTGGTGCGAAGGCCTGCAGGAAGGCGCCGTGTACCTCTCTCCGCTGAACGAAGACATTGCCGCCCCCGGCACGGCCGAGGCCATCAAAGAAGCCGAGGATCGCATCCTCAACACCGAGTGGGATGTTTTCACCGGCCCATTGCATGGCGTTGGAACGGACTTTGACGGCAACGCCATCGAAATGACGCTGAAGGAAGGCGAAACCTTTAAAGAGCCGATCTCAGCGCCCTCCTGGGTCTACATCATTGATGGCATTACCGTCATCGAGGGATAACCTTTCAGCAAAGCAGGGCCGTTCCCACGGCCCTGCTTTCTTTATTTTGCACATTGCCACCAGGAAAGCGAGGGAGTGCCTTGGCGCAAACCCAAGAAAATGCCATCGAGGTCTGTAATGTCACCAAGACTTTCGGTTCCGTGACCGCCAATGACAGGGTCTGTCTCAATGTCCGGCGCGGTGAGATTCTCGCATTGCTGGGTGAAAACGGCTCCGGCAAAACAACGCTGATGAACATCCTATCCGGCATTTATTATCCGGACAGCGGTCGCATTTTGGTTAATGGTAAGGAAGTATCCATCCGTTCCCCCAAGGATGCATTCGCTTTGGGGATCGGCATGATTCACCAGCATTTCAAGTTGGTGGACGTGTTAAGCGCGGCGGAGAACATTGTGCTGGGGCTGGCGGGCAGCGTTCTTTTAAACCGTAAAGCGCTGAACGAAGAGATTCGAGCCATCAGTGGAAAGTATGGTTTTTCCCTAGATCCTGAGAAGAAAATTTATCGGATGTCGGTATCGGAAAAGCAGACGGTAGAGATCGTCAAGGTGCTTTACCGAGGGGCGGATATCCTGATCCTGGATGAGCCCACCGCCGTGCTCACCCCGCAGGAAACGCTCAAGCTGTTTGATGTGTTGCGAGCCATGAAAGCCGATGGCAAGGCCATCATCATGATCACACATAAGCTGGGCGAGGTGTTGGCAGTCAGCGACCGGGTCACCATCCTTCGCAAAGGGCATTATATCGATACCGTTCAAACCGCCCAGGCCAACGTACAATCTCTCACGGATATGATGGTGGGCCGCGCGATGCAACTGTCAATCCTCCGATCCCAGCCCAAGCCCAGGCCGCTTTGCCAGGTGTCCGGCCTCACGGTTCGGCATAAGGATGGTCATATCGCGCTATCCAATGTCTGTTTTCAGGTGAATGGAGGAGAGGTCTTAGGGGTGGCCGGCGTCGCCGGCAGTGGACAAAAAGAGCTCTGCGAGGCGCTCACCGGGCTGCAGCCCATCGAAAGTGGACAAATTACCATTGACGGGGTCCCAACGGCAGGGCTTGCGCCCAATGAGCTGGAAAAAGCCGGGGTACGGATTGGTTTCGTGCCTGAAGATCGGCTGGGCATGGGCTTGGTTGGCAATCTGGACATCACCGAAAACCTGCTGATTCGAGGCTTTCGCAAGCAAAGGGGCTTTTTGCTAAGCCGCAAGCCCGCCTTGGATCAGGCCAAAAAACTCATTGACTGGCTGGAAGTGGTGACCACAGGGCCATCCCAGCGCGTCAGCAAACTTTCCGGCGGCAATGTGCAAAAAGTCCTCTTGGGCCGTGAATTGGATGAACAGCCCCAGATGATCATCACCGCCTATGCCGTTCGCGGGTTGGATATTGGCGCTTCCTATCTGGTGTACGACCTGCTAAACGCTCAAAAGGAAAAGGGCGTAGGCGTGATCTTCGTGGGCGAAGACTTGGACGTGTTGCTGGAGCTTTGTGACCGGATTTTGGTGCTCTGCGGCGGATGCGTCAGCGGCATCGTGGATGCGCGCACCGCCACCAAGGAGCAAATCGGCCTTTTGATGACCCACAAAGGGGAAGCGAAGGAGGTGGCGGGATGAATACGCAGCATGCCATCAAGGTGCGCCGCGACCCCCTTGTGCGTATGGTGAAACGGGAGAACATCTCCGGAGGCAAAACGCTGCTGATTCGTGCATTGGCCATTGTATTGGCCCTGATCACCGGCGGCCTCATCATCCTGTTTCTGGGCCATGACCCCATCGCCGTTTATTCGGATATGATCCAGGGCAGCCTAGGTTCCCGGACGCTGCTCATTGAGACCATTCGCATTGCCATTCCGTTACTCATCGTAGCCCTGGGCATCTCCCTGGCGTTTAAGATGCAATTTTGGAACATTGGGGGCGAAGGGCAAATCCTCTTTGGCGCGATCGCCGCCAGCTATTTTGCGCTGTTCCACTGTCAAGCCATGCCCAGCTGGCTGCTGCTTATGGTGATGGGGGCCGCCGCCACGCTGGCCGGCGGAGCGGCGGGCGTGATTCCATCGCTATTTAAGGCCAAGTGGGATACCAATGAAACGCTGTTCACGCTGATGATAAACTACATTGCCCTGCAGTTGGTGCTCTACCTGCAAAATGGGCCCTGGAAAAATCCCATGCTGCGCGGATTCCCCAAAATTGCCATGTTTCAAGCCCAGGCGAAACTGCCTCAGGTGCTGGGCGTTCATATCGGCTGGATCATTGCCTTGGTGCTGGTGGGGCTTGCCTACATCTACCTCAACCACACCAAGCATGGATATGAAATCTCCGTGGTAGGCTCCAGCCCACGCACCGCAAAATACGCCGGCATGAATGTAGGCTGGGTATTAATCCGCACGATGTTCATCTCCGGTGCGCTTTGCGGCCTGGCCGGATTCATCATCGTCTCCGGCGCGGACTATACCCTCAGCGTCTCCACCACCGGTGGCGCGGGCTTCACCGGCATTACGGTGGCCTGGCTGTCCCAACTTAACCCTCTGGTGATGGCCTTTGTGGCCTTTGCCATTGCTGTTCTGGAGCGGGGCGCCAACCGGATTCAAACCACCTTCAAGATTCCCGCTTCCGCAGCCGATGTGCTGATCGGCGTTATCCTCTTCTTTATGCTGGGCTGTGAATTTTTCATCAACTATAAGCTGGTATTTCGCAGCAGAAAGGAGCGCGCCGATGGATAACATCATCAATCTTTTCAATGCGGCTGTGCTAGCCGGCACCCCCCTTCTGCTGGGTTCACTGGGTAGCATTCTCACCAGCAAATCCGGCAACCTCAACCTAGGCGTAGAAGGCATGATGTTCATGGGTGGCGTCACAGGCCTGGCCGGGGCGTTCTACTATGAACAATGGGCCGTGGCGACCTTCGGCGCTGCAAACGGCATCCTCGCCGCGTTGATCGCGCTGGTGGCCTCCTTTATGGCGGGCGCTCTTGGCGCGTTGATCTATGCGTTTTTGGTGGTCACCCTGCGGGCCAACCAAAACGTCACGGGCCTTGCCCTTGCCATTTTCGGCGCGGGCTTTGGCAACTTTTTTGGAGAGTTTATGGGGATCAAGGCCGGTGGGTATGCGGCGGTGGGTACGGAAGTCAAAGCGGCGTTCGGCAATCTGCAAATCCCATTCTTGTCGGATATCCCCTATCTTAACCGGCTGCTGTTTGGCTACAACTGGGTGGTGTACTTTGCCATTGCCGTGGCGCTGCTGCTGGCCTGGTTCCTGGGCCGAACCCGTACCGGCCTTAATCTGCGAGCCGTAGGCGAAAATCCAGCCACCGCCGATGCGGCGGGCATCAATGTAACTTGCTTCAAATACCTGGCCACCATCGTGGGCGGTGGTATCTGCGGAACAGGTGGCATGTACATGGTGATGGTGACCTTCAAAGGCGTTTGGGTCCACGATCCCATCAAGGGATATGGCTGGCTGGCTGTGGCCCTGGTGATTTTCGCTGCGTGGAGCCCTGCCCAAGCTCTGCTGGCCGCTTTGATTTTCGGCGGCTTGTCCATCTTGCGGATGTACGTGTCCTTAGGTCTGCCCGATCAAATTTATGACATGCTGCCCTACGTGGCTACCGTGCTGGTGCTCATTTTCACCAGCATGCTGCGCAACCGGGAACGGTCACAGCCTGCCTCCTGCGGCATCAATTACTTTCGAGAAGAACGGTAAAGCTGATCCTTCCTTTGCTTGGTGCAAGGTCTCTCTTTTAAGGCTCCCGCATGGGAGCCTTTTGGGCATTGCCCTATCTATGCGCCCTCCTTCCCCCACCGCACATCTCCGTTGCCTGGCTCTCCCATGCTTCCTTCCACGCGCTTTCTATGGTATACTATAATCTGGATTTCCAAAAAAATGGCCTATACTGATGGAGCATAATTGTTTGTACCTACGCCCACAAGGAGCGAATGATGATGAAACGATGGATCCTCTATTTCCCCGCTGTTCTGATGCTCTGTTTCATTTTCTCCCTTTCATGCGGCCCGCGAACCGCCTTTGCCGCTGAGGAGATCGACTTGTCCGTGACCGCGCTGGCGGATTTTGGGGCTCCCTCTCAAACCACCACTGCCGAGGTGAAAATCTGGTTTACCGGCGCCAAAAGCACATATTATCTTTTCCTTCCTTCCATGGCGGAGGAAGGCGTGCTTCAGGTGCACTACGCCAATGTCCCCAGCATCGAACTCAATGGACTGCCAGTCAGCAGCGGCGACACCACCGATCTGTTCGCCTCCGGCGAGGACGTGGAAATGAAAGTGGGAAACAAGACCTATACCCTCAAGGTGATGCGGT
>JAVBSI010000049.1:0-32372 GCA_031556815.1 Eubacteriales bacterium
ATACAAACACAGGCGAAATCAACATTCTCAAAATCTCGACGTGTATTGATGTGGGTCACGTGATGAACGAGATGTTGTTAAAAGGGCAGGTGATCGGAGGCGTCGTGCAAGGTCTTGGTACAGTTGGTTCGGAATACGTTCAATATACTGAGGATGGGAGGTTGATCACAAGGAACTTGGTGGATTACAAAATTCCAACGATGAAGGACTTGCCCGAGGTATTCGATATCCAGACCGTTGAAACGCCGCAACTGGACGGACCTTACGGTGCGCGCGGCTGTGGTGAACACCCGCTCATCTCCGTGACGACAGTCATCGCAAATGCGCTTCAGGACGCTTGCGGCCTGGACATTCGGGATCTTCCCATGTCGGCGCAAAACATTATCAAGGAATGGAAAAACAAGGGTAAGCAATAAGTTAGGAGGTCGCTTTTATGGCAGAGAAACAAAACGTCATTCGCGCAGAAGATTCCCTTCCCGTGGGCAAACTGATCATCTTGGGCATTCAGCATACCTTTACCATGTTTGGCGCGACGATCCTGGTGCCCCTCTTGACGGGGATGAACATCTCCGTGGCGCTGTTCATGGCCGGTGTCTGCACGCTGCTGTTCCATGTGATCACCAAGTTCCAGATGCCCGTGTTCCTGGGATCATCCTTCGCATTCATCACCCCGACGGTGATGGTCGCCGCGGCTGCAGGCGCAGGCGCAGGCGTGCTTGGCCTGGGACTTGAGTACGCGCAAGGCGGTATTGTGATCGCCGGCCTCGTGTACCTAGTGCTGGCCGGTCTGGTAAAGCTGTTCGGCGCGAAGCGGGTTATCAGCTTCTTCCCGCCGATCGTCACAGGCCCGATCATCGTCATCATCGGCCTGAACCTGGCAAGCGTCGCCGTGGGTCAGGCTGCTGAAAACTGGCTGCTGGCCCTGCTGGCTTTCGCGGTGGTGGCAGTGATCAGCGTGTTTACCAGAGGCTTCATCAAGATGCTGCCGGTTCTCATTGGCCTGGTCGTCAGCTATGCTGTGGCAGCAATCTTCGGCCTGGTAGACTTTAGCCCCATTCAGAATGCTGCGTGGATCGGCCTACCTGGGTTCACCCTTGCCAAGTTTGATTGGAGGGCCATTGCCCTGATCGCTCCCGTTGCGGTGGCAACGATGGTGGAGCACATCGGCGACGTTATCGCTGTGGGCGCCACGGTTGGCAAGAACTTCATCGAGAGCCCTGGCCTCACCCGCACCCTGTTGGGCGACGGTATTGGAACCTCTCTGTCCGCTTTGTTCGGCGGCCCCGCCAATACCACCTACTCTGAGAATACCGGCGTGCTAGCGTTGACCGGCGTTCATAAGCCTGCTGTTATGCGCGTTGCGGCTTGTTTCGCCATCCTGCTGGGCTTCATTCCCAAGTTAAGCGCGGTTATCCAGAGCATTCCCGGCCCGATCATCGGTGGTATCTCCATCGTGCTGTTTGGCATGATCGCCTCCATCGGTATCCGGACCCTGGTGGAAAACCAGGTCGATTTCAAGCTGTCCCGTAACCTGCTGATCGCGGCCGTCATCCTGGTGTTGGGCATCGGCGGCGCGTCCATCAGCTTCGCCATCGGCCAAGCCAACTTCACCTTCGCTGGCCTGGCGCTGGCCGCCATCGTTGGCATCATTCTTAACAAGGTGCTGCCGGAGAACATTGGCCAGAAGAAGACCGAAGCTCCTGACGAGGCTGCGAAGGCCTAACCCGAACTTTTTCAACGGGCAGGCAAAGCGAATGTTCAACGATTATCCCGCTTTGATCCCCAAGAAAGAAACCACTGGCAGCGCCAGTGGTTTCTTTCTTGGGATTATCCCGCTTTTATGTGGGAATGAAGTTTTCCCTGATGGGGGTGAAAGAATCCAGCATCAGGCTGGATTCCAGCGCCACAACCCCATGGGGAACATTGGGCCCGGCGTAGAAACTATCGCCTGGGAAAAGCTCCCGCACTTCATCGCCCACGGTGGCGCGGAAATGACCAGACACACAGTAGGCGATCTGCTCATGGGGATGTGCATGGGGAGGGCTGCCGGCGCCTTTGTCAAACTTAAACTCGACGATCATCAAATGGTCGCCCCAGGCCAGGGTGGTTCTGGTAACGCCCGGTTCGGCAACAACGCCTTTGCCTTCTTGGTGCGAAACGATCATGGTGGGTCTCCTTTCCTTTATCATATACGCCAAGCCGATCTCGATTCCGGCCAGCATATCGTACCCAGAGGATGAGCCTTGCAAAGCCAGCTGCGCCAACGCAACAACCAGCGCGTCATCCCTTTCCTGAGATAGCGCCAGAAGCGCTTGCTCCAGCGCTTCTGGAAAATCTCCATGGAGCGCGCTGGTGAGCATTTGGATGGAAACATCGGTGGTGCGGAGAAGCAATGGGCTCAATGCTTGGGAAAAGGCTTGAACCAGCAGGTCGTTTGCGCCAAATGCGATTAAGGTAGCCAGCAAGCCTACCAGCAGATCATCACAACCGGGGGTCAAGCCCACGCCGCGCCCTACCAGCCGGAGCAATGCGGAAGCGAAGTTTTCTGGCAAACCACGTACCAGCATTTCCAGTTCAAGGTCCTTGCTTTTGCTACGCCAGATGCTGTGCGGCGGCGCCTCATGATCCAAAAACAAGCGCAGGGCCAACAGCTGCTCCGGAGCGGGCCTGGCCAGCGGAGGCATACATAAGCCGGTCCATGGCTGAGCCTGTGCCAGGTTGATGGTGAGGGCCGCCCCCAGGGTTAAGGTACTGCGCCTAAGGGTTGCCGCATCGCCGGCGCGCAGGCCAAGACTTTGCAAATCCAAGGTTTCCCTCAGCGATAAGGCCATCGCAGAACGTCCCACCGAAGGCAGGGTTATGCTCAGCAAGGCGCCGTTTTCCCATCGAAGGTTAATCGCTTTGGAAAAAACACTGTGCACCACCCCGACCCCTGGCGACACCGGAAAGCAATAGCCAATCCAGGCTGCGGCGCAACCAAGCACGCGCATCCCTCCCATGGCGAAAGTGTATCCCAGCGGGTTGATTTTGTCAATATTTGGGCCCTTCCATTCAAACACTCCCCCACAGCGACGGGGGTCGCGGCGGGGGAGTGCGCAATCAAAGGAGTGGTTTTAAAGGTCGCGATCCGGCGCGTTACACGCCCACTTTTTGAAGCACGCCATCCAGGAAGCCTTTGGCCCGCGGAATGTCCGGCTCATCCAGATGTTCGATAATGATGGGCATGTTGGGATAATGCTTGGCCAGCAGCTGCACATACAGCGGGTAGTTCAGCACACCCAGGCCGCATGCCGGCAGTTCCACCCCGCCCGCGCCCCGGAAGGTATGGGACTCATCCGCGTCGATGTTGGCATGCTTTTCAGAAAAATCGGTGGTGCGCTTGCAGTCCTTGGCGTGGGCCACTTTCATGAATGGGGCAAGCTCGTCAAAGATCTGGCGCAGGGTCTCGTCCACCTTGTCGATGTTGCTCTCATCAAAGTAATTGGTGGGGTCGCACAGCAGACCCAGGTGAGGGGAGTTGACGTCCGTAAACAGGCGTTTCACTTGCTTCACTGAGCCGATCACATTGTTCACATAGTTTTCGATCAGGAAGGTGACGCCGTTTTCCGCAGCACAGGCCACGATGTCCTTCATCACACCCAAGGTCTCCTGGTACACTTCCTCAGTGGCATTGCGATCGTCCCAAACCCAGTCGCTTTCCTCATTGTAGGTGCCGGTTTCGCTGGCCACGTAGGTGCAGCCCAAATCTCCGGCAAAGCGAATCATGCTTTTCAGAAAGTCGATGTTCTTGCGGCGCTTGTCCGGATCAGGATGGATGAAGTTGGTGTAGCCGGACACACAGATCACCGGCAGGTTGGCGTCCCGGAACTTGCCCCGGATCTCGATGGCCTTTTCTCGGGTCAGCTGGCCTTTGGCAGCGTCGCAATCCTTGAAAGACACATCCAGCTGGACACAGTTGAAATCGCTGGCCTTGATGCGGCGGATCACCTCGTCCACATCATAAGGGTAATATCCGGTAAAGATGCCTACGCTCAGCATTTGGTTCCTCCTTTTCGTCCATACAGGGTCATGGGCTTATAGAAACTGCCTCATATAGCGGTAGCTCTGCTCGATGCCTTGTTTCACGTCATCAATGGAAGCCTCAAAGGCCTTGTCCTCCACCTCAATGCAGGCGGGGCCGCTGTAGCGGATGTCGTTAAGAGCGGAGCAAAAGGCAGAAAAATCCACACCGCCCAGGCCCGGCAGCTTCGGGGAGTGCCACAGCGACGGATAAGAGAACGCGCCGTACTCGTTAAGCTTTTCAGGATAAATCTTGATGTCCTTGAAGTGGACATGGAAGATCTTGTCCTTGAAGTCATACAGGGGCTTGATGTAGTCGGCCATGATGAGGTAGGGGTGGGACGGATCGTAGTTAAGGCCCAGATAGTCCGAGGGAATGCGGCGGAACATTTCCCTCCACACATACGGGGTGGAGGCAATGTTGTTGCCGCCGGGGAACTCGTTGATAGAGTAGTACATGGGGCAGTTTTCGATGCCGATGCGCACTTTTTTGGACTCGGCATGCTTCATAAGGGGCGTCCAAATCTTCTCATACAGATCCAGGTTGTCTTCTATGGTTTTGGTCTTTTCCCTACCGATGAAGGTGGTGACCATGTTGATGCCCATGTCGGCGGACACGTCCATGAGGGCCGTTAGGTGGTCGGCGGCCACCTTGCGAGCCTCCAGGTCTGGATCCAAGGGGTTGGGGTAGTACCCCAGGGAGCTGATGGTGACCCCCTTGTCTTTGGCATATTGTAGATAATGGTCCATCTGCTTGCGGGTGATGTCAGAAATGTCGATGTGGGTGACGCCAGCATACCGGCGGATGGCCTTGCCCTTGGGCCAGCAGCAGACCTCCACGCAGGAGAACCCAACACTGGCAGCGTAATCGATCACCTCTTCAAAGGTGAAGTCCGGTAGAATGGCCGAAACAAGTCCTAGTTGCATCATGGTTCCTTACTCCTTCCCGGTTTGTAATGATTGTAGTTTTTCTTCTAGGAAACGTACCGCTTCCAAGATGTCCTTGGCGGCATCCTGGCTCACTTCTCGCTCAATGGTCAGATACCCGTCATATCCAACGTCCACCAGTGCCCGCAGGTAGGGAAGCCAGCGTACAGAGCCTTGGCCCAGCGGGGTTTCCGCAAAATAGTTGGGCATATTCGCGATGGCTTCCAAGCCGCCCTCCGCAAAGAGGTTATAGATGATCTCCGGCCCGATGTACTTGCGCAGCACGCCGTCCTTGGCGTGGGTGTGCACAATGCGTTTCCCGGCGGTGTACACGCCCTGCACCTCATCCTCCGCGGTTACCATTACCAGGTTGGCGGGGTCGTAATTGATGGCCACATGGCTGCTGCAGGCGTCCACAAAGCGGCTGAGCCGGGCGATGGGCTCCGGCCCGGTCTCGATGGCCACCCAGCAGTCTAGCTTCTGGGCATATTGGCCCAGATCGCTCATGCTCCCCAGCAAGGCCTGATACCGGGGCCCGCTCTCCTCCTGGGGGATGATGCCGATGTGGGTGGTGACCACCCGGCAGTTCAGCTTGACTGCTAGGTCGATCACCCGCTTGAGGTATTCTACTTTGGGCGGGTTTTCCGCCGCCACTTCCAGTCCATGCCCGCCGGGAGCGATTTCGGTGAGCTCACCGCATAGCGCGGTGATGGTCTGCCCGTTATCCTGGGCCGTTTGTAGCACCTCGCGGATTTTCTCCTCACTGATGGTGAAAGGGTTCAGCTCGTTCCAGGCGTAAAGCTGGACGCCCTGAGCGCCGCAACGCTTGGATTCGCGGATGCCTTCCAGCAGCCCCTTGCCGAACCAGTCCGCCAATGTGGCTATTTTTAGCATATCCTACCTCCCCGTCCTCAGCCTACCTTAACCCAGCGGCGTTCCTTGGCGCTGTGGACGATCCTTTCACAAAGCATCATTTCCCGCGCGCCGTCAGCAAAGGTGGCAAAATCCATGCCCGATGCGTCGCCTAGCTCGATGGCCTTGTAGATTTGCTTAAAATTTTGCTTAAAGGTATCGGGGAAGCCCTCCACATGCCCGCCGGGATAGCTGACCACGCCGGTGGTTTTGGGCAGCAGAATGGAGGGATCTTTCACCAGCTGACCATTGTCCCGGTCGCGGCGGCCGATCCACACCTCGTTGGAGGCCTCGCTGTCCCAATGCAGGGAGCATTTGCTGCCCGCGATGGCCACCAGCATCTGGTTTTTCCGGCCCGCAAACACCTGGGTGATATTGCAGCAGGCCCGGGCACCGTTATCAAAATGGAAGAGAACAGTGGCATAGTCCTCAGTCTGGATGGGCACTTCCTCGTAATCCTCGGGGCGGAGCTTCATGCCGGAATAGGTCTCCACTTCCTTTTTGGGCTTTTTGCGGGTCTTGTGGAAAGTTTCAAAATCGGCCAACACTTCCACCACCTTCAGGCCGGTGATGAACTCCACCAGGTCGATCCAATGGGAACCGATGTCCGCAAAAGCGCGGGATATGCCGGACAGCTCCGGCTCCAGCCGCCAGTTATAATCGGTGTCATAGAAGAGCCAGTCCTGCAGGTAACCGCCATGGATGGTAAAGATGTCCCCTAACTCACCCGCTTTGATCATTTCCCTCATCTGGTAGGCAATGGGGTAGAAGCGGCAGTTGAAATTCATGGCATGAATCAGCTTCTTGGCTTTGGCGTGGGCCAGCAGTTCCTCCGCCTCTTGCACCGAAACAGCCATGGGCTTTTCGCAAACCACATGCACACCCTTATCCAGCGCATACATCACGATCTCGTGGTGGGTGCTGTTGGGGGTGCAAACATGCACGCAATCCAGGTTTTCAATATCGATCATCTTCCGGTAATCTTCATATCCCTTGGGGATGTACAGCGAATCCGCCTTTTTTTGCGGATCCACGCTGTCCGTCAGGGCCACCACGTCCACATTGCCCAACCGACGGAGTTGTTCCGCATGCACGGCACCAATAAAACCAACCCCGATGATCCCCGCGCGCATTTTCTTGGCCATCAAAACCCTTCCTTTCCCTTATATGAAATGAATGGATGGTAGAGCGCATACTATCTTTTCAAGATTTCTTCCAGCGTCACGGTGCGCTCCTCCCGGATGGAAGCATAGCAGCCCTCCACGCAGGCGATGGTACGGATATTGTCCTTGGCGCTGATTTCAGGCGCTTGGCCGCTTTCCACCGCCCGCAGCAGGCCGGCCATGGTGCCTTGGAAGGCATCCGGGAACCAGGCGGTGCTCCACTTGGGCTCCAGCCATTGATGAGGATAATCCTTGCTGGTGAGCCGCAGGGTGCTGGGCGTATGCTGAGGGTACAGAGGCCAGCCGATGGTGCCTGTGGCCATACCCTTCAGGCCTTCCACCCGCCATTTGATGTAGATGTCCTTCTCGGCGGGGTCTTCTGGCCAGGCCCATACATCGTCAAGGCTGGTGGCCATCAGACCGTTGTTATACTGGTAGGTGAACTGCACGATGCCGTCCGTATGGGGGAACTTGGTACGGGGATCCGTACGGCACACTGCGGTGATTTTGGTCGGATCTCCAAACAGAAAGCGAAAAATGTCCACATGATGGATACCCATGCTGTAGATTTCCAGCATGGGATACTGCTTCAAAAACTCTTGCCAGTGGGGGATGGCCCGCATTTCGATGGTGGCGATCACCGGATCGCCCAGCACATCCAGATCCAGGGCGCATTTTAGCGCCCGCATGCTCTGGTCGTAGCGCATGTTACTGTTGATGGCGATGGGGATGCCCGCTTCCTCGCCCAGCCGCGCGATTTCCCGGGCGCCGTCCAGAGACATGGCCACCGGCTTTTGGCACAGAATCCCCTTGATATGCTTTTGCTTCGCCGCATGGCGCACGATGTCCAGCTGCACATCCGGCGGTACCGCGATGTCCACGATCTCTACATCCGGGTCCTCTACCAGCTCCTTCCAGCCAGGATAGAGCTTTTTCAAACCATAGCGCTCTGCCACGCGCTTGCTTTCCTCCAGAGAAAGGGAGGTGATGCCGATGGGGTTAAAACCCACGTCCTGATAAGCCTTCAGCTGGCAATCCGCCATGATGAAACCGGCGCCAATGCAGGCGATTGCATAATCCTTTTTTTGCGGCAATGGGGGAACCGTGGACTGCTCCAGCTTTTGGATCAATTCCTGTTGGCTCAGCATGAAAGACACTCCTTTTGATTCAGGTGGTTTGCTAATGAGGGGGCAGTTATAGACCCAGCAGGGCGGCGCCAATAATCCCCGCATCATTGCCCAACTGGGCCTTGACAATGGCAGGGGCGGCCAGGAGATCGTTGGCATACATAAACTCTTTCACCAGGATGCGCAGGGGCGCCAATAGAAACTCGCCCGCGTCGCTGACACCGCCACCGATGATGATCGCCTGAGGCCGCAAGAGGATGGTCATGCTTGCCAGCCCACCGGCAAGGTAGCGGATGTATTGATCCACCACCATTTTTCCTGCCTTGTCATTGCGCTTGGCTGCATTAAAAGCGGTACGGCCTTCCACTTTGTTCAGGTCACCGCCGCATTCCTCCCACATCAGGCTTTTGGGAAACGCCATCATCATGTCGATGCTCTGGCGGATGAGCGCAGTCACCGAAGCATACGCTTCCACACAGCCCCGCCTTCCGCAGGTGCACAAAAAGCCGTCATGAACCAATGTGGTATGGCCGGGCTCAATGCAAAAGCCATCGCCGCCTTGGAATAGCTTGTTGTTTAACACTACGCCGCCGCCTACTCCGGTGCCCAGCGTGATCATCAGAATGTTGTCATAGGCTTGCCCCGCGCCAACATGGCACTCGCCCAGGGCCGCACAGTCCGCATCATTGCCGATATAAGCCTGGATGTCCCAACTTTTCTGAAATTCGCCGATCACGTCGGCGTCTTTCCACCCTAGGTTGTTGGCAAAAACCACCCGATGGTTGTGAGGATTCACAGAGCTGGGCACACCGATGCCTACATATGAAACGTCGGAAGGCGTTAGCTTGGCATCCGCCAAGGCTTCCTTAGCTGTGGCGGCCATGTCCGCTACAATTTCCGAGAAACCTCTTTTCAAGAGCGTGGGGCGATGGCCCCTACCGACGATATGAAACTGTGCATCCACCACGCCGGCCGCAATGTTGGTGCCACCCAAATCGATCCCAAGGAAATGTCCCATACAGCAGCTCCTTATCCCGTACTTCTTTTGTTGCAAGGCGCCTCAGGTCTGAGGACGCGAACTTTTTGCTTATAAATATAGTACCGTTATCATCTTCCAAAGTCAATCGTTTTTTCTCGAATCATTGCAGAGCACGGCGGTGCTTTGAGGGATGTTTGCGCTATGTCCAAAACAAATTTACCGCCTACAGGCTTGCATTGAGGGGCGACTTCCAGTATGATAGGGGAAGCGCAAAAAATCTCAATCTTGATCGAACATGGAGGGATCTTGCCATGAACCCCACCAAGAAGGCATCTGAAATGAGCGCCAAAGAGCTGGCCGCCTATATCGACCAATCCGTGCTTAAGCCCGAGTTCACCCAGGAAGAAATCAAAAAATACATCCAGGAAGGGATCGATTTTGGCTGCAAAACGGTTTGCATCAATCCCTCTTCTCTGCCCATCGCCCGTCCCATATGCAAAGGCACCGATACGGGCCTGTGCGTGGTGTGCGATTTTCCCTTCGGCCTGTCGGAAACCGCCTCCAAGGTGTTGCAGGCACAAGTGATCTGCAAAGCGGGGGACATCGAGGATCTGGACATCGTGGCCAATTACGGGTGGATCCGCAGTGGGATGTGGGATGCCGTGGGCAGCGATATCAAGGCTGTGGCAGAGATGGCCCATCAATACGGCACGCTGCTTAAGGTGATCTTTGAAACCGACGCCCTCACGCTGGATGAGGTCAGCAAGGCCACCGATGTGGCTTGCCTGGCCGGGGCTGATTTTGTGAAAACCTCCACAGGCTTTTTCACCGGCGGCAAGAGCGATGGCGCCACCAATGAAATGATCCGTGTGATGATGGACGCAGCCAAAGGACGCTGCAAGGTGAAAGGCTCCGGCGGGATTCGCACACGGGAGCACTTTTTGGAGTTGATCGACATGGGCATTGACCGCATGGGCATTGGCTATAAAAGCACCCCGGTGGTACTGGGGCTAGAACAGGGAGTAAACAAAGGCGGTAAGCCAGGCGCATATTGAGGCTGAAAACAGGGCCATACCCAATGGGGTATGGCCCTGACGCATCTTATTTTTTCAGCCACAGCTCCACGGGGTATTTCACCTTGGCGCTAAAAGGCAGGTTCACCTTCTGCCCGGTGCGAGCGCTTTCATACGCGGCGTAGATGATCTCCAGCACGGCGCGGCCGTCCTCTCCGGTGACCTTGGGCTGCTTGTCATGAAGAACGCAGTCCGCAAAGTGCGCCAATTCGTGGGGATATCCTTGGTTGAAGGCTTCCTCATAGGCGGTAAAGGTCCAGCCCAGGGTTGTGCCTGCTTTTTCGGCGGCGTAGTCATACCCCTTGGCGCTATAGGTGAGGGCGGAGTTGCCCTGGAACAGGTCTGCATAGGAGACACCTTGGGTGCCATAGACCTCGATGCGGTCGTCCATGCCGCCATGGCGAGCCCAGCTGTCCTCGGCAACGCCGGTAACGCCGTTTTCGAACTCCACGATGGTCACGGTATTGTCGTCACACTCCGTATCGTGCAGTACGGTGCCCATATGAGCGAATACCGATTTCACCTGGTTGTTTTTGGTCATCCAGCGGAACCAGGCCAACGCGTGGCAGCCCATGTCCATCATCACGCCGCCACCGGCGGTTTCTTTCTTATAAAACCAAGGGCTATGAGGGCCGCTGTGCTTTTCCGCCTGCTTGAGCATATACACCTGGCCCACAGCGCCGCTTTCCACCAGGGAGCGAACCCGCTCGTACTTGGGCGCGAAGCAAAGCTCCTCTGCGTACATGAGCTTCAGGTTGCGCTTTTTGCACTCGGCGATCATCTCGTCCGCCTCTTCCAAAGTCAGAGCCAGCGGCTTTTCCATGACGATGTGTTTGTTGTGCCGGGCAGCCTTCATGCAGGCATCGTAATGGAGGTAATTGGGCAGGCAAATATCCACCATATCCAGTTCCTGTTCGCTCAGCAGCTTATCGATATCGTCATACCAGGCGGGGATGTGAAACTGCTCCGCAAGGGCTTTGGCATGCTCCGCCGTGCGGCCATATACCGCCGTCACCTCCACCGTGGGCACAAAGCGGGCATAGCTTTCCAGATGGATGTGGGCGATGAAACCTGTGCCCAATACGGCGACTCTCAGCTTTTTCATAAACAAATCTCCTTTTCGTATTGATGATTTATTTGACTTTATGATACAATATGATAAAGCAATTTGCAACCATGCGAAAGCGGAAAACGCAGGCGCAACGGGCAGGATTGTGGATCATGGATGCTATGATTATATAGGAGCAACCGTTATGTTAGCAACCGAACGTAGGATGTTCATCATGAAATTGCTGAACGAAAAAAGCATCTTAAGCCTGAAGGATATCGCTGCAAAACTGGACGCATCCGAGGTGACCGTGCGCAGGGACCTGGAAAAGCTGGAAGGCGATGGAAAATTGAAACGAATCCCTGGCGGCGCCGCGCTGGAGGGTTTTTTGGACAGCGTGGAGATGACCATGCAGGAGAAGACCACCATCAACTCCGATGCCAAACGCCTGGTGGCCAAGCGCGCCAGTGAGTTGGTTAAGCCCGGGGAATGCATCTTTCTGGATGGCGGCACCAGCGTGGCAGCGATGATGGAGTTCGTTGGCGGGATGAACGTGACGATCGTGACCTACAACCAACTGATCCCCCGCAAGCTCGTCAACCCTGTGGCCAGCATCCACATCATCGGCGGTCACTATCTACCTCATTATGTGATGAATGTTGGCCCCACGGCCCAGGAGCAGCTTCAAACTTATCATTTCGACGCCGCTTTTTTGGGCTGCACCGGCGTGGTGCCCGAGCAAAATATGAGTTTCGTCACCAATGTGGATAGCTTGCTGATGAAAAAAATTGCCATGGAAAACAGCGACCGGAATTATCTGCTGCTGGATAACAGCAAGTTTCAGAAGCCGTCCTTCGTTAAATTTGTGCCCCTGGATGAATTTGATCTGATTCTTTGCAATCAGGGGGATGGGACCGCCCCCGATGACCGCATCCAGTTTACCTAACGCAGCATGCTTTGATTCCCGGTGAAAGGGGTGTTCGCTCTGATCTGTGCACAGGCGTTAACAAAACAGTATGGGGATAAGCTGGCGTTGGACGATGTCAGCTTTACCATTGAAGAAGGCGAAGTTGTGGGGCTTTTAGGCCTCAATGGCGCTGGCAAATCCACCACCATGAATATTCTTACCGGCTACATCAGCGCCACCAGCGGCATGGCTACTATCGATGGGCATGAGATATCCGCCAGTCCACAGCAAGCCAAAAAGAGCATCGGTTATCTGCCGGAGCAGCCCGCCTTTTACCCTGAAATGAAGGTCAAGGAGCATCTGGACTTTATTTGTGGCTTGAAGGGCATGGCGGAGGGCCGCAAGGAGCACATCGACGGTATTTGTGAGCGGGTAGGCCTGGGGCCCATGCAGGGGCGGATGATTCGCAACCTGTCCAAGGGATATCGCCAGCGGCTGGGCTTTGCCCAAGCCTTGGTGGGCAATCCCAAGGTGATTATTTTGGACGAACCAACGGTTGGCTTGGACCCTTCTCAGACCATCGAGATTCGCCAGCTCATCAAAGATGCGGGCAAAACCAGCACAGTGATCGTGTCATCCCACATTTTGACTGAAATTCAAGCGGTGTGCAACCGGATCATCATGCTTAAGCAGGGCCGGATCATCGCGGATTGTGGCATGGAAGAAATGGTGGGGCGCATGGCGGCGGGAAACCGGGTGCGGGTGCGCATCCAGGGCGGCGAGGAGGCCATTACGCGGACACTCCACCGAATCCCTCAGGTGGATAGCGTGAAAGCCATGGGACAACAGGAGCCGGGCACATGGGACTATGTGTTGGAAAGTGAAAAGGGAGAGGATCTCCGCTTGCCGGTATTTACGGCCTTGGCGACTGCCAGCCTGCCCTTGCTGGGCATCCATAACAGCGATGTCTCCCTGGAAGAGGCGTTTTTGAGCCTGGAGGTCGGGACTGCCGGAGAGGGGGACGCGCCATGAATGCGATCCTGAAGCGTGAGCTGCGCGCTTATTTTTTAACGCCATTGGGGTATGTCATCATCGCAGTGATGTACTTCTTTACCGCTTATTACTTCTTTACCTATAATTTGTACGGCAACACCACGGATACCACTACGCTGTTCGCCATGTTGTTTTCAGTGGCCATGTTTTTGGTGCCTTTGCTCACCATGCGCTTGCTTAGCGAGGAAAGGCGCGTCAAGACGGAGCAGACGCTGCTCACCGCGCCGGTGTCTCGGCTTGGCATCGTGCTGAGCAAGTATGCCGCCGCACTGCTGATCTATCTCATCGCCATTTCCGGCACGTTGGTGATGGCTGTGGTGCTCCAGCTTTATTCCCAGCCGGATTGGCCTGTGGTGATCGGCAACTTTATTGGTCTTTTCCTGATGGGCGGGGCATTGATTGCCATCTGCCTGTTCATTTCCGCCTTTACCGAGAGCCAGGTGATGGCCGCCGTAGGCGGGTTTGGGATCAGCCTGCTGCTCACGTTGTTGGACGCGCTGTATTATGTGGTGCAAAATCCTTTGCTGCGGGTTTTCTTTTCCCAGCTGTCCTTCAATGACCGCTACCAGGGCTTTACATTGGGCATTGTGGAACTTTCCTCTGTTTGTTTCTTCGTTAGCATTGCCGGGCTGTTTTTGGCCCTCACGGTAGTCGCCCTGGAGCGACGCCGCTGGTCGTAGGAGGGATGTTGGAATGAAAAAACAAGGTCGTTTGAAACAATCCCTGAAGATTAACCTGACCTTTGCACTGCTAACGGTATTGCTCATCACGGGGACGTTCCTGCTGAATGGGATTGCCATGGTGCTGACCAACCGATACTCTCTGTATGTGGATTTGACCCAGAACGCCGCCTATGAGATCGGCCAGGATACCCAGGCTTTGCTCAAGGGATTGAAACAGCCGGTGGAAGTTTTTGTCCTTTCCCCGGAGGATGCCTTTGGTAGCCACAACTATTTGAACCAGGCCAAGAGGGTCATCCAGCAATATCCTCGCTATAGCGAAAACCTTAGCTTGACTTTCGTGGATTACGCGTCCAACCCATCTTTTGCCGCGGGCTTTCCGGACCTCACCTTGGCCAATGGTGACCTGATCGTGCGTAGCGGTAAGCGGGTAAAGCATGTGTCGGTGAACAATCTGTTTCATTATCAATATACGGCTGAGGGGAGCCTGGCCATTGAGTCTTCCCGGGCGGAGGAAGCGCTTACCTCCGCCATCGTCAATGTGACCAGCGACAAGCTGGTGAAAGTGGCGGTGCTCACAGGCAACGGCGTGGTGGAAGCCAAGCTGTTTACCGCGCGGCTTTCGGACAACAACTACCAGAGGGCCTCTGTGAATCTGATGGCGGATTCGCTGGAGGGCTTTGACGGGGCGCTGCTGCTAGCCCCTGCCACGGATTTGTCGGAGGATGTGCTACGCAAGCTGGAGGCGTTTTTATACAATGGGGGGCAGTATGGTAAGGTTTTGTTCTATGCCGGCAATGCCACCCAGGGTTCGCTGCCCAATTTGGACGCCTTTTTGGCGGAGTGGGGCATTGGATTTCTGGATGGCGCCGTATTTGAAACCAAGCAGGAGCGCACCTATCAGTACCAGCCCTTTTATCCGATGGTCAGTTATGAGGAAGGGCGCTATCAGGAAATGCTCCGCGATGCCAATACGCCTTTCTTGATGCCGCTGGCCCGTCCCATGCAGCTGCGCTTCACTGCCAAGGACGGATATTTTGTAGAGCCCTTGCTCACCTTTGCGGCCAGCGCAGGCGTGCGTCCCGCCAGCGCCGGCGCGGATTTTTCCGCCGACATGGCCGAGATCACAGGCCCTCTGCCGGCCATGGTGCTGTCCAGCTTCAATGCGAAGGATGCGCAGGGAAATCCGTTGCGTTCCTGCGTCATTGCCTCCGCCTCCACGGGAATTTTTGAGGCTGTCGCGTTGCAGAACCAATCGCTTACGAACAGCGAATACCTGCTGAACCTGCTGGGGGATGTGATGGGGCAGTCCGCCGAGATCAAGATTGAACCCAAGATCCTGGCTGGGAAGGTTCTGGGCGTTTCAAGCGCACAGGTTACCACGTTGGGTGTGCTGCTGGCAGGCGTGCTGCCGCTGTTGATTTTGCTCAGTGGCCTTGTGGTGTGGTTGGCGCGGAGGTATCAGTGATGAAAGCTTTGATGCGTAGCCTGTTGATCACAGGGGTCGTGGTGCTGGCCCTGGCGGCGGTGTTTATTCTCCTGTTGATGCAGCCACAGGCCCAACAGACGGAAGACATTGTTTTTACTGATGTGGAACCGGTGGAGATTGCTTCGGTACAGGTACAAAATGCCACGGGTACATACCGTTACTTTTACGAGGGGGACGGCTATGTGCTGGATGATATTCCCGGCACGATTGCGGACATCGACGCGTTCATCCGCTTTATGACGGAGTGCGGAAAGCTGTCTGCCATCCGGCGGGTGAATGATGGCGCTCTGGATCAGTTTGGGCTGGACGAGCCAATGGCCATGGTGAATTTCCAGTTTTTTGACGCGGATCCAAAGCAGATGACCCTTGGCCAGCAGGAAAAAATTTCAGGCAACTATTACGTGGCTATGGAGGGTTTTCCCGGCGTATACTTGATGGACAAAGCCATGGCCGAGCCCTTTTTGCGGCCTAAAACCCAGGTGATTTCAAGATTGGTAACCCCAGCGTTGGCGGTTTCCAGCCCGTTGTCCGCCATCCGGGATATCACCTTTACCGGTGGGATGCTCAAAGAGCTGGTTTCCATCCAGGCCACATCCGGCGGGACGGAGCAGGTGCGGCTGGCAGGCCTATCCTTTGGCACGGCCACGCATATCGTGCGGGGGGCCGGGGTCTTTCAGCTGGACCAAGCCTATGGTGTGGAACTTTTGGGCTCATTGTTTGGTATTGAGGCCCAGGAGATCGTGGGCTACAACCTCCCGGCGGCGGAGGTTTCCAAGATGGGATTTGATGCCCCTTGGATGAGTGTGGAATATGACCTGATGGCCTCCGCCGGAGCCAATCTACAGCATTGCGTGCTGGAAGTGGTGGATGCGGGAGACGGCACTTTCCTGGTCACGATGAAGGGAAGTGGCATTGTGTACCGCATCGGGCCTCAGCCTTTTATGGGCATTGAGTATGAAAAGTTGCAGCTTCGCTGGTTCTTAACCCCCATGCTGATGGATATTTCCGCCGTCACGGTGGAGGGCGATGGTCAGCAGTACCGATTTTCCCTGGACAACGCCGATTTGAAGAATCCCGTGGTGTCCTATGAACAGGCCACGCTGGATACCAAGCTTTTTCGGTCTTTCTTTCGGTTGATAACCAGCGCCGCTCATGATGGCGCATACCTGGGCAAGCTGGAAAAACCCCAGGGGGAGCCTGCCTTGACGATTACCTATGAGTATAAGGACCCGGCCAAAACGCCGGATGTGATGGCTTTGTACCCAGGCAAAGTGCGCAGAGCCGATGTGTTTGTAAACGGCGTGGGGGAATTTGCCATGAAGGATCAGTTCATCAGCCGCGTGCTGGAGGGCTGTGAAAACTTGGTGTCCGGTCAGTCTATCGAGGAAAACTGGTAGGTTAAGAGCCCAGATGGAAATGTTTCCATTCCCAATAAAGTCACAGAAGGAGATACCACAATGAAGATTGGCCTCTATTCCATTTCTTGTTCCGGCACCTGGTTTAACGACCGCCCAGCCCTCACCGTGGAGGAGTTTGTGGACACCGCCAAAAAGTACGGCTATCAAGGCGTAGAACTGGACCTCAAACGGCCCCATGGATCGCCTATCGACCTGGACGCCAAGCGCTGCGCGGAGATCCAAGGTTATGTAAAAAAGAGTGGGCTGGAGATGTGCGCGGTGGCGGCAAACAACAACTTTGCCTCCATCGTGCCAGAGCATATTGAAAACGAGCTGCTTATGGTGAAGGAGCAGATCCGCGTGGCCAAGGAGCTGGGCGCGCCGGTGCTGCGGCTGTTTGCCGCCTGGCGTGGCGTCACCATGCGGGAAGGCATCGCAAATTACGAGGTTACCGCGCGCAACCACAGCTATCATGAGGCGCTGGATTATCAGTTGCGGCAAAGCATTGTGGACTGCCTGAAAGAATGCGTTTCTTGGGCCAAGGAGGCCGGAGTGGTGCTGGCGCTGCAGAATCATCACCCCATCATCGATACCTACCAGGACATGCTGGATTTTGTCCATTGGGTGGATTCTCCCTGGCTGAAATGTTGCTTGGATGCGCCCTGCTGCGGGTGGACCGAAAAGACTCAGTCCGACGCTTATCTGGAAAAGGCGGTGCAGGATGTGGGCGACTTGCAGGTGCTTTCCCATGCCAATGCGGAGTTTGTGGAGGCAAAGGACGGTTCCCTGTCCATGGTCTCCTTTGATCCGCATATCCAGCTGGTGCTTACCAACTACCCGGCCTTTGTCCGGGCGCTGAAAAAGCAGGGGTACAAGGGTTATCTCAACTTCGAGTTCTGCCATATGCCCTTTCGAAATGGCAGAGTGATGGGGTATAATGACTATATCGAAAACCAGATCAGGCTGGCCAGGATCTATTTTGAAAAGCTGGTGGCGGAGGCTTAAGTGCTGGAAGGAGTAGATCCTTTGGGATAAAAAATGATGATGACCTATTCCCAAACGGTCAAAAATGTGATAAAATGTTCGTAATCGATCAATGACGATGTGATGAGTTATCTCATCTGTTGTCTGTAAGGAGCAAGGGGTGTACAAGGTTCAAAATGCCTTGTCAAAATATAAACAAAATAGGAAAAAGGAGAATTGCTATGAAACGCACACTGGTTTTCCTGGTCGTTCTGGCGATGGCTGTATCCCTGGTCGGCGCTGGCCTTGCCGAGGCCCCCAAGGACATCCGCCTGGCTTCTCACAATGCGATCATTGAGGGAAACCCCTACCGTGTTCGCTACGAGGCTGACATTCAGGAGGCTGCCAAGGCTGCCGCTGACGCTGGCTTCAACGTGACCTACGCATCCTTCGTTTCCAACTGGGATGCCGCCACCGAGGCGCAACAGATTCAGAACAGCATCAACGAGGGTTATGAAATCATCCTGGTGAACCCCGTTTCTGCCACTGGTATGGATCCCCTGATTGAGAAGGCGCAGGAAGCCGGCATCCTGTACATCAATGCCGACTGCATCTACACCTCTCCCGACGTGAACATCCTCAACGTTGCCACCGACCAGTATGCCCTGGGTTATGAGACAGCCACCTATGCCGGCAAAGTGCTGGGCAAGGGCGCAAAAGTGGTTATGATGGCCGCCATGGAAGGCGTTACCGCTAACACCGACCGTCAGAACGGCTTCCAGAAGGGCATCGAAGAGCAGGGCTTGGAAGTGGTAGCCACTGGCAACCACGACTGGGATGCCGCCAAAGCGAACCAGATTATGACCGAGATCCTCAACTCCGGCGTGGAGTTTGACGGTGTTCTCATCTCTCAGTGTGCTGAGGCGGCCCTGGCTGCCTTTGACGCCGCCGGCAAGCCCTATCCCAAGTTCATGGGCTTCAACGACACCGGTGAGTGGATGCAGAAGATGATCACCCTGAACGAGACTGAGAAGAAGATGGACTTCATGGTTATGTCCAATCCTCCTGGCGTAGGCGCCAGCGCGCTGAACTTCGGCCTGAACATCTTGCTGGGTAAAGAGCTGAAGGAAGGCATCTATGCCGACGAAACCGTGCATTCTATCCTGTTGCCTTCCAAGGTGACCTTCAACTATGACAACATGGCGGAGTACAAAGACATGGCCATGGCGATGGCTCCCGGCGATGCCATCACCTATTGGCTGACTGTGGAAGAAGTGGCGCAGCAGTTCTTCAAGTAAGCAAAGCCACACATCAATCACTCGCATCCAGCCGTCCAGCCGGCGGTATATCCGCTGGTTGGGCGGCTTTTTCTGGGAACAAAGGACAACTCGTTTTGGGCAGTTCGCTGTCTGGAATGCGCTCGTCCTTTTCGTAGGCTTGCACCATAGGACCATAGGACGGGGGGAATCCTATCATGCTTGAAATGAGGGGCATCGACAAGCATTTTGACGCTGTTGTCGCGTTGAAAGGCGCGCAACTCAAGAGTTCGTCTGGAGAAATCCGGGCTTTGCTTGGATCCAACGGATCAGGCAAATCCACTATGATCAAGGTGCTGGCTGGTTTGGTGGCACCCAATGGTGGGGAAATTTTTTTGAACGGAGCGGCCATTTCGATTAAATCGGGCGTAGATTCCCGTAAGCTTGGCATTGCAACGGCTTTTCAGGATTTGAGTTTGATTCCCACCATGAGCGTTGCGGAGAATATACTGCTGGGCAACGAGCCGGTGGGAAAAGGCGGCATTGTTGACAGACAAAAAGCGACCCAGACCATCAAGGATCTGCTGGATCGCTTCCATATCGATTGTGACCCTGATGCTTTTGTGCAGACGCTGCCGCCCTCCACACAGACCATGCTGGAAGTGGCCAAGGCGGTGTCGTTAAATCCACGGGTGCTGCTGTTGGATGAGGTAACAGCCGCGCTTCACTACGATGAGATTCAAGTGCTTTTTGGAATCATGCGGGAGCTAAAAACCCAGGGGATGTGTATCATTTACGTCACCCACCGCATGAAAGAAGTGTTTGAGATATGCGACAGCGCCACCATCATGCGGTCCGGTGAGACGGTGGTGGAAGGTGTACCCATGGCTGAGCTGACGCTGGATGATATTGTGTATTACATGACCGGTCGCAGGCCGGAGGTTTCCGCCAGCCCGGAAGAAGGCGATATCGCCGCCACAGGGGAATTGGTTGTGGATGTGAAGGATTTGGAAGTGTATCCCAAGGTGTGGGGCATTTCCATGAAAGCCTACAAGGGCGAGATCATTGGCATCGGCGGCCTCATGGGGCAAGGCCAGCCGGAGTTGATCCGCGTTCTGCTGGGGGCTGAAAAGATCACCAGAGGCACGATCGGGTTTTGCGGTCAAGCCGTCCATTACAAAACCCCCGCCGAAGCCGTCCGGGATGGGATTGGCTTTGTTTCCGGCGAGCGTGGACGGGAGGCCATGTTCCCCTTGCGCACGGTGGAAGAAAATATTGTGGCTGGCAAGGTGGCCAAGGGAAAGCTCTGGCAGTACATGACGCCCAAGTCTCTGCATGCCTTTGCCAACAAAGCGGTGAAGGACTATAACATCAAAATCGGGGAGCTGGGGGACCCGGCCAGCTCGTTGTCCGGCGGTAATCAGCAAAAGCTGGTCATTGCCCGGTGGATTGCCATGAATCCCAAGCTTCTGCTGCTGGACGACCCCACCAAGGGGGTGGATATCCACTCCCGCAGGGAGATCCATAAGCTTCTGCGCGAGTGCGCGGACAACGGGATGACGGTGATCATCTCTTCCAGCGACTCGGAAGAACTACTGGATATCGCTGATCGGATCTATGTGTTCTATGAAGGTAGCATCAGCGATGTGTTAAGCGGCGAGGCAAAGAGCGCGGATCACTTGGTGGCGGCTATGCTGGGCATGAAAGCCGCCCAGGGGAAGGGAGGGGCTTGAGATGAAGGTAAAGGAGCGCTTGGCTGGCTTCCGAAAAACCCCGGCGTTTACAGGATTTATGCTATTTGTCGTTACGGTGGTTTTGAATGCCCTGATCCAAGGTCCTGAAAAGTTTTTTAGCGCTAATAGCCTAAACACATTGTTTAGCACCAATATCCCGTTTTTGCTGGTGGTGATGGCCCAAGCGCTGTTGCTAATCTCCGGCACAATGGATATTTCTATTGGCATTCAGCTAGCCTTGGTGAACGTGGTGACCATCATGACCATGCAAGAATGGGGGATTTCGTTTGTCGCAGCTTGCGGCTTGGGCATTGGGGCAGCCATAGTGGCTTCCATCTTATGCTGGCTGTTTGTGTCAGTATTTCGCCTCCCGGCATTGCTGGCCAGCTTCGCGCTGAGCTATGTGATCCGAGGCGTCAACGTGCTGATCATGAATGTGCCCCAGGGCAAGGTGCCCAAGATGTATTACCAGCCTTACAGCTCAATGTTGCTGGGCATCATTCCAGCGTCCGTGATCGCGTTGGTTTTGGTGTTGCTAATTTGGGGGTATGTAAAGCGCACTCGCTTTGGCACCAATATTTATGCGGTTGGGGCCAACCCCCGCAACGCCTTTGCCGCGGGGATTAACCCCGTGAAGGTCCAGATGCAAGCTTTTTTGCTCAAGGGCTTGTTTGTGGGCATCGGGGGCGTTTGCCTTACGCTGATGACGGCTTCCGGCAACCCCGTTCAGGCGGAGGCCTATGGCCTTCGTTCCCTGTCGGCCTGCATCATCGGCGGTCTTAACTTCGGCGGATGGGGATCCATGGCCTGCGGCATTTTTGGCGGAAGCTTCCTGATTTTGATCCAAAACTCCGTGTACTACTTCTTTACGCTGCTGACGAAACTGATTCCCGGGTTCTCGGCAAGCACCTATTGGCAAAATTTCGTGGCCGACATTATCATTTTCCTGGGCTTGCTGATGACGATCGTGACGGCCAAAGGGCAACGAGCAGCCCTGCAGATCAATCTGCAAAACAGCGTGATGTTAAAGAGGAGGGCGGAAAATGCAAAATGATTTGATGGCCAAAAAGGCCTCTGCCATAACCTTCACACAAAAAATACAAATGTTTGTGAAGCGTTCTCCAGCCCGCATGGCGGTCATTATCTCCCTGGCGCTGTATCTGTTTACCATCCTTATGGTACCCACGGCACTAAATTGGAGCGCCGTCACCTCTATCATCATGTTGACATTGCTGCTGAGCTTTGCCTCGGCAGGCCAGACGCTGGTACTGATTGGCGGCGGCATGGATTTCACGGTGGGCTCGGTGATGTCGGCGGCAGCCATTTTGACCACAGCCATCATGGATGGAAAGGACGGCAACTTCGTGCTGACCTTTGGGGTGGTGATAGCCATGAGCATCGTGATCGGCCTGCTCAACGGCTTTTGTACGGTGAAGATGGGGTTGCCGCCGTTGATCGTAACCATGGCCATCAGCAATGTGCTTAACCGGCTGACGTATGTGCTAACGGCAGGAAGCCCGCTGGGCTATGCTTCACCCGCCTTCATCAAGTCTGTCACCTCCAAAATCCTTTGGGTCGTACCATCCCTGGGGCTGTATGCGCTGGTCCTCTTCCCGCTGATGTTTTATATCCTCAACCGTTCCCGCTTGGGGCGGCAGGTGTATCTGGTGGGGAACAATCCTGTGGCGGCAAAGTTAAGCGGCGTGGGCGTGAACAAAGTGGTCATTCTGACCTATTTGATATCGGCCATTTTTTCCGGCTTTGCGGGCATGCTGGGCGCGGCTTATATGCAAAGCGCTAAATGCCAGATGTTTGACAACTATGCTTATAACTCGCTGATTGCGGTAATCGTGGGAGGCACGGCGCTGACCGGCGGCGTAGGTACCTATACGGGCAGCATCGCGGGCGCGCTGTTGATGGTGGTGCTCAACAATACGCTGACCGCTTTGAATCTGGACCAGCCGACGCGCAACGTGGTGATGGGACTGGTGATGGTAGCCCTGCTGATCCTCTACAACCGCGGGAAAGCGGTGCGGCAATAGTGAGGTACCATTTTGGATAGAGCAGAACAAATCAGAACGACAAAGACCATGATCACCGGCATTGCGTTTGGTTCCATATTTTTGTATTCCATCACCAATTCCATGCACAATGTTCTCATCAATGAACTCGTGAAGGGTTTTTCTCTCACCGGCGCCAGCCAAGGGATGATGAGCAGTATGAGCAGCCTGGGCGCCATGCTGGCGCTGTTGGTGGCCCCATTGATCCAGGGGCGTGTGACCAAAATGACCGTTCTCCTGGCCTCGGTCGCATCCCAGGCGGTCTCATTGGCGCTTTGCGGCGCTTCGCCGGTATTTGCTGTCTTTTGTACGGCATGCGCATTGCTGGGTGTTGGTGGCGGCCTGATTGATGCCTATACCAATTCCTGGCTGGTGGATGTGCATAAAGAAAAAAGCCCTCAATACCTAGGATATTTACATGGGTTGTTTGGGATTGGCAGCCTGTTGACGCCATTGATCATCCTTCCCCTGATGCACTGGGTGGATTGGCGCGGTGTGTTCTTTGTGATGTCCGGCGTTTTGTTTGTGGGGGTGGGGCTACTCCTGTGGCCGTCACGGCTCGCGCGCGGCAGCGAAACGGAACAGGCCACCCACGAGGGTATTTTGCGCTGGAAGGATATATGGGAGTATCTCAAAACCCCGCGTAACCTGGCGGTGCTGGGCGCGGCGTTTTTTGCCACAGCCAATCAAACGGGCGGATTGGTTTGGATCGTGCGCTATATGACCTTACGGTTTGATGCTGAAGCCCTGGGCATCACATGCCTTTCGGTATATTGGGTCTGTGCCGTTATCAATCGGTTTTCCATTGCGCATTTTCGCATGAAACCCAGCCGTTTGCTGGTAATCGGCGCGGGGATTGCAATGGTTTGCCTCACCCTTGGCGTGCTTAGCGGAAGCGCCGTGGGCATGTTAATCGCCATGGGTGCATTTGGGCTTAGCTCCGGGCATTTTATCCAGGTTTTGTACAGCGAGTGCAACATCGGTTATGAGGGAAAAACTACGCTTCCCACAGCGGTGATGAGCGTGGTGCTTTGCTTGGGTCGCATCGTCGTTCCGCTGCTGATGGCTTCTGTGAGCGCTTCGTTTTCCGTGGTGGCAAGCATGCTGATCCCGGCCGCGATGGCGGGCGGGGCGGCCGTGTTTGGATGGCTGATGGATCGATTGAGCATTCCCGCTCAGGGCAAGCAGGCATAGGCGTACCGCGCCTCATGTGTGTGCAGGAGAGAACCTGCCAGCGAAAGGATTTGGCATATGCGCGCTAAGATCATCCTCTGCAAGGATCATCAGGAGGCCAGCCTTCACGCGGCGCAATTGCTGGTGGAGGCAATTTATCATCAACCGGACATGACGGTTACCTTTGCCGCAGGTGATACGCCCTTTGCCTGTTACCGGGAACTCATCCAGCGCCAAGAAAAAGGCAAATTGCAGCTGGGCAATGCACTTTATATGGGGCTGGACGAATGGATCGGTTTGGGGCCGGACACTCCGGGCAGCTGTATCGCCAGCATGAATGCAGGTTACTACCGCCCAGCAGGCATTCCCCCAGAGCGCGTCATCGCCTTTGATGGCTTATGCGCGGATGTGGATGCCGAAGTGAAGAGGATGAACAAGGCGCTGGAGGAGCATCCATTGGACCTGGTGGTGGTGGGTGTGGGTGTGAACGGACATATCGGCTTTAATGAACCTGGGATCCCCACCACTGGGGATTTTTCCCTCACGCCCCTCAGCGAGACGACCCAGACGGTGGGTCGCAAGTATTTCTCTGGCAAGGACACCCCTACGCAAGGTGCCACCATCACATTGCAGGCATTGGCCAGAGCCAAGCAGGTTATCATTATCGCTACCGGGCCTAGCAAACGGGAGGCTGTGGCAGCCGTGCTGCATAATCGCGCAGACTTGCCTGTCTGTGCTTTTCTGGATCACCCAGGGGCGTATTATGTTTTTGATGAGGAAGCCACCGCAGAGAAGGTTATCCCATAAGCAGTCCAAGAGATTTCCCCAAGGCCTGGAAGCTTTCCAGGTCTTTTTGGGTCAGCGGGGAGCGTCCTTCAAAGGGATAGGGGAGCCCCAGCTGCGCATATTTCCCTTGGCCCAGGTTGTGATAGGGCAGGAGATCCACCCGACGGATACCGCGTTGTAGCGCCAACTCAAACATTTGCCTAAGGGTTTGCGGATCATCATTAAAGCTGGGAATCACCGGGATGCGCAGCGTCACCTTCTCCGGAGGCAAAAGCGCAAGGTTCGCCAGCACCAGAAAAAGATCACCCCTGGTGATCTGCGCAAACAGGTGCGGGTCGATGTGCTTTAGATCGTACAGAAACAAGTCAACCAAGGGGACGCAGGGCATCATGTGCTCAGAAGGCACATGGCCGGTGGTCTCCACGGCGGTATGCAGGCCGTGGTCCTTGCAAAGCGTCAGAAGTTCGCGCAATCCGCCTGCCTGCAGAAAAGGCTCGCCGCCGGAGATGGTCACGCCGCCGTCGGTATGGCGGTAATAGCTTTGATCACGAAGCAGCAAAGCCACGATATCGCCAGACTCCATCACTTTTCCGCTAAAACGCAGGGCCCCGGAGGGGCACTGCGCCACGCAGCGTCCACAGACGATGCACAGCTCCCGGTGAAATACGAGCCCATCCTCGCCCAGGGTGACGCAGCCGCTGGGGCAGATGGATGCGCAATGTCCACAGCCTATGCAGCGCTTTTGAAGGTACATCAGGTGAGTGCCCACATGCTGGCTTTCGGGGTTGGCGCACCAAGGGCAGCGAAGAGGGCAGCCCTGCAAAAACACCGTGGTGCGAATGCCGGGACCGTCGTGCAGGGCAAAGCGTTGAATATCAACTACATGAAGGCTCATGCACTTTCCTCGCCGTAGAGGATACGGCTCAGGAGCTCCTCTTGGATGGCTCGATCCAAATGGACGAATACAGCGGAAAAGCCGCTGACGCGAACGATTAAATCAGGATATTTTTCCGGGTGAGCCATGGCGTCCTCCAACTCACCGCGGTTGACAATGGTTACCATCAGGTGGCATCCGCCATCCGCAAAATAGGTTTTGAACAAGCCTTTCATCAACTCCCGGTTCTTGTTGAACAGGGCGGGGGTGAACTTGATATTCTGCACAGAGCCCGCATGGTATCGGGGATCAAACTTGTGCAGGGAGTTGAGCATGGCAGTGGGCCCATTTTGGTTGGCCCCTCCCTGGGGGTTGTTGGCTGGATTCAGATATACGCCGCTGAGGCGACCGTCCGGGGAGGCGCCGGTACGCAATCCCCATTCGGTGTTGAGCTGGTTGTTGCTGATGACGATGAGAAAATACTGCATACCCGCCGCAATGCCCCTGTCGCGGGTGCCCTTGGCGACCAGCTCATACAGATCGTTGGCCACAGTATCGCAGGTGTCGAGGTCATTGCCGTATTTATCACAGGCGAGGCATGCCCGGCGGAGCTCCTCATGGCCCACAAAATTATCCCGCATGGCTTGGGCGATTTGGGGCAGCGTGTAGCGTTGGTCCTCAAACACCAGCTTTTTGATTGCGTACAGGGAATCGGACGTGTTGATATTGCCATAAGTCTCATTGGTAGCGCCCAGGTATCGCACGCCTCCGTCTAAAATAGCCCGACCCCGGTCAATGCAATCATCCGTGAGCATGCTCATCATCAAGAAAGACACATGTTTGTTCATCATTCGGAAGGAGGCCATTTGGCGTTCCACCGCCATATCCAGGTACACATTCAAAAGGCGGGCGTAGCCGGCATAGAACGCCTCGTAGCTTGTGATGTGCTCCATTGCTGGGATGGGAATGCCCACATCTTTACGCTTTCCATCCATGGGGTCGATGCCCTGATTCATATAAATGGTAAGCAACTTCAACAGGTTGATGCAGATGTTGGGTGTGCCCGTGCTTTGCCCCTGGATGACGAACTCTGTGCAGCCAAAGGGTACATATTGCTTGGCGGTTTCCGTATCCACCCTCATGGCATAGGCCACAGCGGGCACATTGACATCGTCGTTGTAAAGGGTGGGGTACGTGGCGCCTGCTCCCAGGGCGTCCATGGCCTCATCCCAAATTTCTTCCGATGTGGTGCTGTCAAAGCGCAGAGTGAACTGCGGCTCCACGTAGCGGCAGCTCTTTGCGACTTTCATGGCGATATGCAAAAACACATCCGCTTCGGTGGGATGCTTACGGCCTTGCCCTCCCACAATGATTCGTCCATTGACCGTAGTACGGCGGTTTTCGATCATGGTCCAGAGGGATTTCATCAGATCAAAAGCTTCTTGCTCTGTCAGGACACCGCTCTCCAGGTCGTGGGCCAGATAGGGGCCGAGAAAATCATCCAGCCTGCCATAGTTAATGACTCCGGCAAGAAGCGCGTACAGCCAGAATAACTGGAGCGCCTGATGAAAAGTCTCCGGTGGGTCGGATTTGATTTTTTCCAGGCTCTGGATCATGCGCGACAGCTCTGTCTTGCGGCTTTTGTCGGCACTGGGCAACTGTTGCCCTGCCATGGCCACGTAGGCGTCCGCACACTGGGCAAACAAGTCCAGGCCACCTAAAGAGCAGCGCAAAAAGGCGTTTTTGGGTTCCTCAGCAAGCCGTTGCTCAATTTGATCCCGCAATCCACCAATGCCCAAGTCCAGCAGCTTTTGAAAATCCAGCATCATACCGGAAAGGCGTGCCGTAGCGATCATGGGGTACTCGGTGTCGATGAACCGTCCTACGGTGGTCTGGGTAAGCTGCTTGCGGCAATAGAGGGTTTTGAGGTCGTGCTGCGTCCAGTATTCGTATAGCACATCCACCCTCACCTGGTCCGCTGGGCTATCCAGCTCTTTCTGCAAAGCGCGTAGTTTATTAAACACACAAAAATGGCCCACGCCGCCCAGGGAAGTGACGCAGCCAAACCCGATGGGAAGCACATCAATACGTCCGGCGAACAAATCCTCCGGATCGATCTGGCGCAGCAGGGTAGGGTAGAGCACCTGTAAACAAGCCAACTCGCGATCTTCCCGGGAGCTGGATAAATGCTCGCGGTGCGTAGCCGTATAGAGTTCCATGATGGCAAGCTGCTCCGCGACGGTTTTTTGGCAGGGCAGTTTTTTGCTCACTTCCACGTTTTGAACGCCGTCTAAATCAAAATGAACCATAGTCCCTCTCCCAATCGTTCCCAGGGGTCAATGCTTGCTTTTTTCCGCGTCCCGCCAATTGTTTTGATAACCGGACAGCAGGTCCACAAAGCGACGCGCTGTGAGGTGCGGCCTGGTGATGGCGCTGCCCACCACCACGGCATGGGCTCCCAGAAAGATGCATTTCATCGCGTCCTCCGGGGTGTACAGATGCCCTTCCATAATTACATACACTTCGTCTTTCAGATCGCGACATATCCGAGCAAATTCTCTCAGATCGGGCGCTTCGATATGGGCGGTTTCTGGGGTATAGCCGTATAGCGTCGGGCCTACGATATCCGCGCCATGGGCCATTGCCCACACAGCCTCATCATACGTGGCTACGTCTGCAAACAGGATTGCCTGGGGGATCGCCCGTTTCACAACAGGCAGCAGGTCCCGCGCCACAGTGCCTTCATGGGTGCGTTGGGTGGTGCAATCCATCGCGATGATCTCCGCACCGGCTTCCCACACCTGTTGCGCTGCCGCAAGCGTAGGGGTGATGAACACGTCCGTATCCTCGTGCCATATCTTATATAACCCGATCACGGGTAAGTGAACCTCCGCTTTGATGGCCTTGATCTGCTCCGGAGAGTTGGCGCGGATGCCGACGGCACCGGCCCATTGGGCTGCCAGCGCCATTTTAACCACAATATCCTCCGAATAGATGGGATCGTCCTTTTGGACTTGACAGGATACGATGAGCCCGCCAGCAAAGGACTCTAAAATCGCCTTTTTCTTTGCGTCTGTGGTTTTCATTGCCGTCTCTCTTTCTTGCTCCTAAGGGCTCCGTTCATGGTTTGCCGTATGAATATCGTAACATAATTGGCTGTTGCGGTCAACATTTTTGATCATGTTTTCTCTTTTTGCGACATGAAGAAAATGGGATCACAGGCAGCTCCCTGCTGCTGATTGCCGTCCCCAAGGCGATTGCTTATGCTCGTTTTTTGGCTACATGATAAACATGATTACGAGGATGGGGTATGTTTTGCGAATGTCTTTGTTCGTCAATAAATAGACGACCCCAAACAAAAATCCTGATATGGCTGACAATAACCCTGATGTGAGGGAGCCCCGCGTCAAACAATGCATAAGCCCCCACGTGACCGCTACGACGATACCGCCATATGGAAAATTATCCCGCTTAAACCAATGTTCAAAGGCCTTTTGACCAAAAACAATGATAAGCGTTATTAATGCTGTTTCAACGATGTAATAAATATACTGAAAAATAAACTTGAGCCAACCGTTGCTTTGAAATTCTTTCACAACTTTAAGGCCGTTCCAACTCACGCTGGAGATAACAATCATGATCATAGCACAGGCAATAATGCTTACCCATTGCCAGGTTTTCATATTGCCCTTGCTGGCAAATAGATCAAAACCATATTCTTGCTTTGACTTTTTGACAAGCATAACAGCAATGACGCTCCAGGTTATGCAAGTGACGATCCAGTGTATGATGTTTTGAATGGCGGTCCATTCTCTCATTTGTGCATGATAAATCATCGGCTCCAATAAGAAAGCATAGATCAGTTCTATCCCCAGACCGGAGAATGCGCATAGCGCCAATAGCAAAAATTGGGACCCCGTTGTTTTTTTCATATGGGACCACTCCTTATATATGGTGAATGACGCAATGGGGTTCGCGTGGCTTGCAGGCATGATTGCATTATAGCATAGATAACCGCTTACAGGCGCAATGCCACAAAGCAGCTTCAAAAGTGTTTCACCACTGCATTGTAGAGGCAAGTAAAAATGCCGCGAAGGCAAACAAGGAATTGGCTATCAAAGAAACCCATCCCATCAGCCGTTCTCCATTCGTTTGATGGATGGGACAATCAGGCCAGGAGCCGGCTCCATCAAACCGTCATCGTCGGTATCCCAGCGCTGGGTGTACCCGTTCACCGTCAGCTTGTACAACCGGCGCAAGTCCGGATTTTTCCAGATGGCTTCTGTCGACGGAACAGTTGAGCATTCGCCAGCAGCAGGCCAGGATGTCATGTTCGCGGGCCGGTTGTACCAAAATTTTGCTTCGTTTGTATAATCAATCTGAATCATAGTTGACAATATCCGTTCTGCCACTGATGTTAAGAATCATATCGTACTCCTTGCTGTTTCAAGCGGCAATTTGCGTATCCCACTCAAAACAAACTAAGCTGGGTCATTTTCTGTGAAGGTGTCGTGCGATCTGTTATCATTTCATCGCCCCTCGGATAGCCGGTAAGCATGGGGGCGTGCGGGTTATGCTCTGCCACACGGCGTAAAACGGTCATGGGACTGGATGTCGCATAGCAATAGGTGCATCCATGCGGGCAGGTATCGTATGCCCCGATGTCTACGCTCTCGATGCAGCGGCAGGCGGTGCGCTGGTTTGCGTCTTTCTTAGCCGTAATGCGATGACCGACGATGCGCTCAATTAAATCTTGATCGACGCAAGCGCTGTGTCCAATGCCATACCGGGAAAGGTCGATTTCCTCCGTGCAAGTGAAAAGCGCGATGCCGCACTTGCCCGCGATTTTGGAAAAGCCCGATGCGATTCCAAGCATTTCAGCATGGGTTAACGCTCTGTATCTGTTGTTTAGGCTCTTGTAAGGGTCAACAAAGCTAAAAATGCACCGCTTCGTATGGGTATGCAGGGTTTCGCACATTTCGGTAAATCGCTCTATATGCCACTCTACACAGTGCTTATCATCAACCACAACCGGGTCGTATCGCCACACAGAGCGCAATGCGCCCATCCGCTTTGACATCTGGATAAATGTACGCAGTAATTCCGCCTTTGACGGCAGGTGCGGCTCCATGTCCGTACCGTAAGGCGTTAAGGTGAATTGAATATAGTAGGCATATCCCATCGCGTCCAGTTCCGGCAGCCTGTTAAGCATGGCGGCTGGGTTCTTCGTCCAAAACGCAATGCAGTCTACATTTTGGGGCGATGGGTTGACCTGCCCCAAGCGGTTCGGATTGCGGGGGTTGGGAATCAGGATAGAACCCTCTTTCAGCCGGGTTATAAACCATTGCGAATAAAACGCCGGTATGTCTGTCCTGCGGCTGGCGCTGATAATCATATTTCTTCCACGCGGAGTTCTGCACATGAAACGCGCACAAAGGTGTAGGCGTTTTTGTTCAATTTGGGTGCTCTATCATAGTAGGTTGAGTATACTTCCATAGTAGTAGTCACTCCTTTTGAATCGCTTTTAGAGCGCCGTTCCTTTCTTTGGCACGAACATCCCGGACATATCCACGCCCTCAAGCTCCAGCAGTTTCATTTTCGTCTGAATACCACCTGAGAAGCCTGTCAAACTGCCATTCGTGCCAACAACACGGTGGCAGGGAACGATGATAGAGATTGGGTTGTGCCCAACAGCTCCGCCCACCGCTTGGCTGGACATGCTTTTCTTGCCCATTTGTTCAGCCATTTTTTTGGCAATGCCGCCGTAAGTCATCACTTCGCCATAGGGGATTTCACAAAGGATATTCCAGACCCCTTGCCGAAATTCGCCGCCGATGGGTGCAAGTGGCAACTCCGAAATGGCGGGCTTTTCCCGGGCAAAATATCTGTCCAGCCATTTCTTTGTCTTGTCAAACAACGGAATGTCATTCTTCTCCACCATTTTTTCTGGGATGGTATTCCCGTGGTACTTTTGCCCCTCTGTCCATAGGCCAACAAGGTTTTTGCCGTCGCCGTCACAGGCAAGCGTGATGGCTCCAATTGGGGATTGGTATATCGTAGAATGGTACATTTAATGTTCCTCCTTACAGGGTGTTCCAAAGATTCATAGTCGCGTAACTGCGCCACGGCCGCCACGCTTCTGCCATCGCCAACAACTCCTTTGCGGTGTAGCCTGGAAGCGCCTTTTTCACACCAACATCCGCTTCCAGAAAAGCGTCCGGCCATTCCATTGCCCGCATAGCGATGTACTGGGCTGTCCAGCTTCCAATACCTTGAATCCCCATCAGCTTTTTGATTTCTTCTTCCGGTTGAACCGATAGGGCAAAACAAATATCGCCTTGTCGCAACGCCCGCGCCAGCTCATAAATTGTTTTCGCCCGTGCCGCGATTATGCCGAGCGGCCCAAGATGATTTTCAATGGGGCCCTCCAAAGCAAGGATGTCTTCGGGCGAGGGGAACACATGAGTTAACCCATCAATCCCCGTTTGAATGGTCGTTCCGTAGGTTTTAACAATCCTTGCCGCCAGTGTGCTTGCCGCTTTGACGGTGATCTGCTGCCCAAGTACCGCGCGAGCCGACATTTCAAAGGGGTCAAAGCATCCCGGCAAGCGCGTACCGCATACACAGAGGCCGGGACGAATTTCGTTCATTGCTTGTAGCGTTTCATACACCGCATCAGGGTCGCAGTATAGTTCAAACAAATGCCGTACACG
>JAVBSI010000090.1:0-24163 GCA_031556815.1 Eubacteriales bacterium
GTTGACAATGCTGCATACAGACACTATAATGGGATCAGATGTTGTTAAGCTTATTTGTGCTAAAATCTTGCTAAACGTTATGCTAATGAACCCAACAAATTAGTTGACCAAAAAGATGTGCGAGGGATACGGATGCAAAATAATCAAAATTATCCAACCGATCTCCAGGCAAAACAGCTTATTGTTGAAATTGGTAAACGCATGTATGCCAAAAACTTTGTGGCGGCCAACGATGGCAACATCAGTTGCAAGGTGGCTGACGACTTGATTTGGGCTACCCCCACAGGCGTTTCCAAGGGGTTTATGACCGAGGATATGATGGTCAAAATGCGCATAGACGGCAGTGTTTTGTCCCAAGGCGAACTGGGGCCTTCCAGCGAGGTGAAGATGCACCTGCGCATCTACCAGGAAAACCCTAACGCCATGGGCGTTTGCCATGCGCACCCCCCCATCAGCACCTCTTTTGCCATCGCCGGCATCGGGCTGGACAGGGCCATTTACCCGGAGGCCTTGGTAAACCTTGGCACTGTGCCCTGCGTTCATTATGAAACGCCCGGTTCCCAAGGAATCCCCGATTCCATCGCCCCGTATGCTAAGGATTATAACGCGCTGCTGCTGGCCAATCACGGCGCGGTGGCCTGGGGAAGCTCGCTGATGGAGGCGTGGTACCGGCTGGAATCCACCGAGCATTATGCCATGGTGTTGATGTATACCGGCAACATCATCGGCAAGGCCAATGTGCTCAGTTGCGACCAGGTCAGCGAGCTGGTGGAGATTCGCAACAAAATGGGCATCACTTCCGGCGGCATTCCCCCCTGTTCGGCACGCCCCACCAACACCCAGGATGTTCTGGCGGGCAACTCGCCCGTGGGCTCCTCCGCCCAGGGCTGCGGCTGCGCCGCCAACCCTTCTCAAAGCGAATTGGATGTCAAGGCCATCACCCAGGCGGTGCTGGACCGGCTTCAAAAACTAGGCCGGTAAAACGAAACGCACCCGGACGGTTTCAATTGAGGGAAAACGATGAAAGCAGTGATCGTGGGCGGGGTTGCCGCGGGGATGAGCGCCGCTTCCAAGCTGAAGCGGGAGAAACCGGACGCGGAAATCGTGGTTTATGAAAAAGGAAACTTCCTTTCCTATGGCGCCTGTGGGTTGCCCTATTACATCGGCGGGTGGAATGACGACCCTGCCAAGCTGATTGCCCGCACCCGTCAGCAGTATGACCAGATGGGGATCTCGACGCATTTACGCCACGAGGTTCTCCGGGTGGAACCCGGGGCCAAGCGGGTGCAGGTGAAAAACCACGACAATGGGGCTGTGTTCTGGGATGCTTACGATGTGCTGATGATCGCCGTGGGCTGCCAGAGCGTGATGCCCCAGGTGGACGGTGCGGATTTGCCCTTTGTTTTCTATGTGAAAACCATGGAGGACGGCCTGCTGTTTGAGAAGGTGGCCCGCATGCAGGGCGCGGATCAGGTTGTCATTGTGGGTGGCGGGTTGATTGGGGTGGAAATGGCCGAGGCCATGCTGCGTCTGGGCAAGCAGGTTACCTTGGTGGAGGCCGCCCAGCGGCTGTTAGCCCCCTTTGAACCCGAATTTTCCGAAATGGCGGCCCAGGAGCTGGAGCGCAAAGGCGTCGCCGTGCAACTTGGGCAGCGGGTCACCGGCTTTTCGGAGGCACAGGACCACCGTTTGATCCATACCGACGGGGGGCAGTATTCCGCGGATCTGATTTTGGTGTCCATCGGTGTGGTGCCCGCCACGGAGTTCCTCCAAGATACGGGCATTGCCATGGCGCGCAACGGCGCTTTGTTGGTGGATCGTCAGCAGCGCACCAGCCTGACGGACATTTTCGCCGCTGGGGACTGCGCCGTTTGCTGGCATCGGGTAGCGCAGGAGGATTACTTCCTGCCGCTGGGCACCGTGGCCAACAAATGCGGCCGCATCGCGGGGGCCAACATGGCCGGCCGCCATGAGGTGTTTGAAGGCGCCCTTGGTACGACGGCCGTCAAGGTCTGTGATCTTGAGATGCTGCGAACCGGGCTGAGCGAAAGCGACGCCCAGCGCAAGGAGCTGGCCTATGCCACCAAGCTGGTGGTTGCCCCCGATCATCCCCATTACTACCCCGGGTCCACCCCGCTAACCATCAAGTTGCTGTACGAAAAGCCTACCCTGCGGCTACTGGGCGCCAACATTGCCGGGGCCAAAGGCGCGGTGCTTCGGGGCGATGTGCTGGCGGCCGCCATCCACGCCGGGATGGCCGCGCCGGATTTGGGAATGGTGGACCTGGCGTACGCGCCGCCCTTTTCCACCGTATGGGACGCCATCCACATTGCCGCCAACGCGGCCAAATGATCCCGCGCCCGACATCAGACATGTCTTTACACCGAGGGGAGGAATAGCTATGAGCAAGGTTACGGATCTTTCCTCCGCGATGCAAAGCGTTCCCCACGGAGCCTTGCTGGGGCTGGGTGGCAACACCTTAAACCGCGCGCCCATGGCTGCCGCGATGGAGCTGGCACGCCAGCAAAAAAAGGATCTCCGGCTGGTGAAAACCGCAGGAGGCATGGATGTGGATCTGCTGTGCTTTGCGGGATGCGTTGCCAGCGTGGATGCGGGGTTCATCAGCTACGAGTCGGAGTTCTCTCTTTGTCAGCATTATCGCCAGGCGGTGCAGGAAGGCACGGTCAAGGCCAACGAGCACGCCTGTTACACGGTTATCTCCGCGTTGCGCGCCGCCAGCTATGGCATCCCCTTCATGCCGGTACGCGGCCTGCAAACCAGCGATCTGGTGGCGGCCAACGATTACTTTGCCAGCGTTACCGATCCCTTTACCGGCCAGACGCTCAACGCGGTAAAGGCCCTCCGCCCGGATGTGAGCATTGTGCACGCGCAGCTGGCCGACGAGCGTGGCAACGCGCTGATCGAAGGTCCCGCCTATGAGGATCTGCTGCTCTCTCGCGCTTCCAGACGGGTGATTGTCACGGCGGAGCGCATTGTGGAGGAAAACCACTTTGCCACCGGCAAAACCAAAGCCACAATCCCCCACTTTCTGGTAAGCGCGGTGGTGCGCGCTCCCCGGGGCGCATGGCCCACGGCCTGCTATGACGCCTATGAGGCCGCCGGAGAGGATATCCGCTCCTTTTTGGCGTTGTCCTCACGCCAGGAGCTGGATGCCTGGCTGCAAAGGAGGTAACCCATGCTGAGAGTAAGTGACATCATGACCGTCAGCATGGCACGCCTGTTGAGGGACGGGGAAACGGTCTTTCACGGCGTCAGTTCCCATATGCCGCTGGTGGCCATTTTGCTGGCCAAGGCCCTGCACGCCCCCAACGCCGTGCACCTAAACATCCCAGGCGGGGTGGATCCGCAAAACCCCAAGCTGCTTTCCTTTACCAGCGCCGGGGACGACCTGTGGCCCACCGCCCAGGCGGCCTTTCCCCTGCAAGATGTGTTTGATCTCAGCATGCGCGGCGGGCTGGACGTGGCCTTCCTCGGCGGGGTGCAATTTGACCATCAAGGCGGCGTCAACGCTTCGGTGATCGGCTCTTATGCCAAGCCCAAGGTTCGCTTGCCGGGCGGGGCCGGAAGCGCCGTGCTGATCCCCACCGCCCGGCGCGTGATCCTCTGGCGCAGCAAGCATGACCGGCGAACCTTTACCGACAAGCTGGATTTTGTAACCGCCCGGGGCAATGTCAACGCCATTGTGACGCCGCTATGCGTCTTTACTCTGTATGAGGGGGAGCTGATCTTGCAAAGCATCCACCCCACCTCCAGCATTCAGGAGGTAGCGGAAAACACGGCCTTCCCCATCCGCTATTTGGAGCTATGCACCACCCCTCCACCCACACGGGAGGAGCTGAACGCGCTGGATACTCTCGACCCCCAAGACCTGCGCAGCATGGAATTTCGCTGACCCACCCAGGGAAAAGCACTCTGATACAGAAAGGAAGTTTGACAATGTCCCGCTTTGACACCTACTTTTTGATGAAAACCCCCGACGTGCTGGAGTACGTCAAAGAAAAAGGCTATCTGCCCAAGGATGCGCAGGTCAACGGCAAGGAGATCGGGGATGGCAACCTGAACTACGTGTACCGCGTAGTGGACGAAAAAACAGGCCAAAGCATCATTGTTAAGCAGGCCGGCGTGGCCCTGCGCATCTCCGCGGAAATGAAGGTTTCCACGGATCGCAACCGCATCGAAAGCGAAATTTTGGAGCTGCAATGGAAATACGCGCCCGGGCTGGTGCCCAAAATTCTGGGCTATGACACCGTGATGTGCGCCTGCGTGATGGAGGATCTGTCCGACCATACCCTGATGCGCTACGCGCTGATGAAGCATGAAATCTTTCCCCGCTTCGCGGAGGACGTGACCACCTACATGGTGAATACGCTGCTGAAAACCACGGATGTGGTGATGGAGCACAAGGCCAAGAAGGCCCTGGTCAAAAGCTTTATCAATCCGGAGCTTTGCGAGATCACCGAGGACCTGGTGCTGACCGAGCCGTACAACGACTGCAACCATCGCAATTTGGTGTTTCCGCCCAACGCCGAGTTTGTAAAGCGCGAGCTGTACCAGGATCAGAAGCTTCACCTGGAAGTGGCCAAGCTGAAATTTGCGTTTATGAACAATGCCCAGGCGCTGATCCACGGGGATCTGCACACCGGCTCCATCTTTGTAAAGCAGGACAGTACCCGCGTCTTTGATCCGGAGTTCGCCTTCTATGGGCCCAGGGGGTATGACATTGGCAATGTGGTGGCCAACCTGATCTTCGCCTATGACAGTGGGATTGCGGCCGACGCCACGGATTTTTGCCAGTGGACGCTGCAAACCATCAGGGAAACCGTCGACCTGTTTCGCCAAAAATTCCTGGCCTGCTATGATCAGAATGTCACCGACCTGATGGCCCAGACGCCGGGCTTTAAGGAGTGGTATCTGTCCTCCATTTTGGAGGATACAGCCGGGTATGCGGGCACAGAGCTGATCCGCCGCACCGTGGGCATGGCCCAGGTGAAGGATGTGACCACCATCGCCGATGAGGCCAAGCGCTCCTATGCGGAGCGGCTCAACATCCTTTGCGCCAAGGACTATATCATGCACCGCGCCTCTTTCCAAAAGGGCGAGGATTTTGTAGCCGCCCTCCAGCGGGCGGCTGGGGCTGCCCGGTAAGCCGCCGGGCTCACTCCCATGCCTTGAAATTAGCGGAAACGAGGGAAGCAAATGAACGACCGAAATATCATGAGCTATGAAACCGTGGCGCTGGACGATCCAAACAGCGCGCTGGTGATTATCGACCAAACCACGCTGCCCGGCGAGGTAGAGATTCTGCACCTGACGGAGCAAAAGGAAATTTGGGACGCCATCTACCTGCTCAAGGTGCGCGGCGCGCCCGCCATCGGTGTGGCTGGTGCCTTCGGCGTGTATTTGGCCGCCAAGCAAATCCAGCCGGACAGCTATGAAGCGTTCCGCCAGGAATTTACCAAAGCGAAGGAATACCTGGATTCCTCCCGGCCCACCGCCGTTAACCTTTCCTGGGCGCTGAACCGGATGGAGCAGGTGGTGTTGGATAACCGGGAAAAACCCGTAGGGGAAATCAAGGCGCTTTTGCACCGGGAAGCGGTGGCCATCAAGGACGAGGACGTTTGGATGTGCCGCCAGATCGGCGAATACGGCCTGAGCCTGATCAAGGACGGGGACGGCATCCTCACCCATTGCAATGCCGGGCAGCTGGCCACCTCCAAGTATGGCACCGCGCTGGCGCCCATCCACCTGGGCCGGGAGCGGGGCATGAACTTCAAGGTCTTTACCGATGAAACCCGCCCGCTATTGCAGGGCGCCCGTCTATCCGCCTTTGAGCTATTTTCCCACGGGGTGGACACCACCGTAATCTGCGACAACATGGCCTCGCAGGTGATGAAAAACGGCTGGGTGCAGGCCGTCTTTGTGGGCTGCGACCGGGTGGCCGCCAACGGCGACGCCTGCAACAAGATCGGCACCTCCGGCGTGGCGATCCTGGCCAAGTACTATGGCATCCCCTTCTATGTATGCGGCCCTACCTCCACCATCGACATGAGTGTGGCCCGGGGCGAGGACATCCCCATCGAGCAGCGCCCCGCCCATGAGGTGACCGAAATGTGGTACGCCAAGCGCATGGCGCCCGAAGGGGTCAACGTGTACAATCCAGCCTTTGACTTTGCGGATCATGAGCTGATTACCGGCATCATTACCGAATACGGCATCGCCTATCCCCCCTATACCGAAAGCCTTGCGGAAGTTTTCCGCAAAAAGCAGGAAGCGCAGCAAAAGAAATGATGAACCAAAGTGATCTGTCAAACATCGTGCTCCGTGCGGTGCTCACGGAACTGGCCAAAGTGGGAGAGTATTTTGTGCCCGTCACCTCTTCCAACCGCCATGTGCACCTCAGCCAAGCGGACGTAGAGCGATTATTTGGCCCTGGGTATCAGCTTACCAAGATGCGGAATTTGTTGCAGCCCGGCCAGTACGCCTGCAACGAGACCGTGATGTTGGAGACCCCCAAGGGAAAGACCACTTTGCGGGTGGTGGGCCCCACCCGTAAGGAAACGCAGATCGAGTTGAGCTATACGGATTGTTATAAGCTGGGACTGGATCCCGTGTTGCGGATGTCCGGGGAAACCTCGGGCACGCCCGGAGGCGTGCTGGTGAGCCAGGATCGGCGCATCACCCTTCCTGAGGGCATACAGGTGGCCAAGCGGCACCTGCATCTCTCCCCGGAAGAATCCGCCGCCTATGGCCTGAGGGACGGCGATGCGGTCACTTTGCTAGTGGAGGGCCCCAGGGCCGCCAAGCTGGACAATCTGGTGGTACGCACAGGCCACGGCCATAGCCTGGAGGCGCATATCGACAAGGATGAAGCCAACGCCTGCGGCGTCCGGGATGGGCAGCTCTGCCGTATTCTGCTTGGAAAAGCGGCGGCGCGGGCAGCGGTGCCAGAGCAATCCCAAGCGCCAGCCCCCATGCCGGTACTCCACACCTATGTCCCCCCCGCACCCCCGTCCCCGGCACAGGGGGCTCCAGCAACCGGCGGCCCCTCGCAGCCCATCGAACAGAAGCGGTTGAACCTCACTGGCGACCCTCATTGCTTCCTCTGCGAGGAGGACGTGCTGGCCGCGTATGCAAAGGGCTATCGTCAAATTGAGTGCCCCAAGGGCGCTATCCTCACCCCCCTGGCCAGAGATCTTGCATCCAGCAAGGGGATTACACTGATTCTTCGCACGTAAGGAGTCTGAGCTTATGGCATTGACGGAAAAAGACATCCGGCAGATCACCGAGGAGATTGTGCGCAGCCTATCCGGCACGCTGTCCGCGAACGCGGCTCCCGACGCGCCTGCCTACTCCCCTGCCCGCCAGCCCGCCTCTTCGGGCCGCTGGCTGTGCGATACCACGGAGGAAGCCATCGCCAACGCCAAGCTGGCCCAAGAGCAGCTGAGCGATATGACACTGGAAAAGCGCGGCGAACTGATCGCCGCCATGCGCAAGGTATCCATCGACAACGCGGAACATCTGGCCCGCATGGCCAACCAGGAGACGGGCTATGGCCGGGTGGAGCATAAGATCCAAAAGAACCTGCTGGAGGCCCGCTGTACGCCGGGTATCGAGGATTTGAGCACCTACTGCAAAACCGGGGACAAAGGCATGATGATGATCGAGCAGGCTCCTTATGGCGTCATCGGTTCCATCACCCCCTCCACCAACCCCACATCCACCGTTATCAACAACGCCATCAGCATGGTGGCGGCTGGCAATAGCGTGGTCTTCAACCCCCATCCCGCCGCCAAGCGCTGCTCCCAGGAGACCATGCGCCTGCTGGTGGAGGCCATAGAGCAAGCGGGCGGCCCGCCCGCACTGATTACCACCACCCGTGAGCCTACGATGGAAAGCGGGCAGGCCATCATGACCCATCCGGACATCGCCATGCTCTCCATCACCGGAGGTGAGGCCGTGGTGTCCGTGGCCATGAAAAGTGGCAAAAAAGTGGTGGCCGCAGGCCCTGGCAACCCACCGGTGATCGTGGACGACACTGCGGATCTGGACAAGGCGGGCAAGGATATCGTGGATGGGGCCAGCTTTGACAACAACGTTCTGTGCATTGCGGAAAAAGAAGTGTTTGTAGTGGGTACTGTGGCGGACCTCCTGATGAGCGCCATGGAGCGTCATGGCGCCTACCGCGTTTCCGGCCCGGACATAGACAAAATTCTGAAAACCGTGCTGACACCAAAGGACGGGCGGCATGTAATCAACCGCAAGTATGTGGGCAACGATGCCGCGGTGATCCTGCGGGATTCCGGCGTCAGCTTTTCCGGCAACCCACGGCTGGTAATCGCCGAGGTGGATCGCAACCATCCCTTTGTGATGACGGAGATGCTGATGCCTGTGCTGGCCATCGTGAGGGTAAGAAACATTGAGGAAGCGGTGGACGAGGCTTTCCGCGCCGAGCACGGCTGCAAGCATTCCGCCATGATCCACTCCACCAACGTGCACAACATGTCCAAGGCAGCCCGCAAGATGAACACCACCCTCTTTGTGAAGAACGCCCCCAGCTACTCCGGTCTAGGCTTTGGCGGAGAGGGCTATACCACCATGACCATCGCCACCCCCACGGGGGAGGGGATCACCAGCGCCCGTACCTTTACCCGCCTGCGGCGCTGCGTACTCTACGGGGATTTCCGCATCAGCTAAGATAGGAGCCTTCTGATGAACCTGATTGAAGCCATTCAAAATGCCGGGGTGGTGGGCGCGGGCGGCGCGGGCTTTCCCACCCATGTGAAGCTGGCGGTACATGCACGTCAGATCCTTTTGAATGGCGCGGAATGCGAGCCTTTGCTGCGGGTGGATCAACTGGCCATGCAATATCAGGCGGCCAGGGTGGTAAGGGGGCTGGAGCTGGCCATGGAGGCTGCGAGCGCCCCGCAAGGCACCATCGCCACCAAGGCCCACTATCACGAGGCGGTCCAAGCGCTGGAGGCCATCCTTGTGAACAAGCCCAGCATCAACCTGCACCTGATGGACAGCTACTACCCCTCCGGGGATGAAAAGGCCATCATCTTTGAGGCAACGGGTCAGGTGGTGCCCACAGGCAAGCTGCCTATCGATCTGGGTTGCGTGGTCATCAATGTGGGCACGGCCCTGGGCATCGCCGATGCCGCCGATGGCAAACCCGTCACCGACAAAAGCCTGACCCTTTGCGGAGACGTCCCCCAACCCATGACCGTGGATGTGCCCCTGGGAACCCCCTTGCAAGAGGTATTGCCCCTTTGCGGCTTTACAGGCAATCAGCAGAGCCATTCCCTGATCGTGGGCGGCCCTTGCATGGGCGATCTGATAGAGGATTGGGATACGCCGGTGACGAAAACAACCGGAGGGCTTTTGCTTCTGCCGCACAGCCATCCCCTGATTCTGCGCCGCGGTATTACCATGGAGCGGCAAGCCAAGCTGGCGCGGGCCATCTGCTGCCAGTGCAACCGCTGCACGCAGCTATGTCCCAGGCATTCCATGGGCCTGCCGGTGGAGCCTCACAAAGCCATGCGGGCCATTTCCACCGGCGATGCCGAGCTGCTGGGGAATGCAGCAGGGGTACTGGCATGCTCCAGCTGTGGGCTGTGCACTCACTTTGCCTGTGAAATGGGGCTGTCGCCCTCATCGGTGATGGCCATGCTGAAGCTGGAGCTGGGCAAAGCCGGGGTGAAGCCCGTGCCGGAAAATCGCATCCAGCCGGAACCACAGTTGGCGCTGAAAAACATTCCCGTGCAGCGGCTCATCGCCCGCATGGGGCTGAGCGCCTACAACAGGCCGGCGCCGCCAAACCCCCAGACCGTATGGCCCCGGCGCGTCCAGCTGCTCCTTCGTCAGCACGTGGGCAAACCCTCCCAGCCCATCGTCACGGTGGGCCAGCGGGTGGAAAAAGGGCAGATGATCGCCCAAATCCCCCAGGGCTCCCTGGGCGCGGCGCTGCATGCCTCCATGAGCGGCGTGGTGGCGGCAATTACGGAGCAAAGCATTACCCTGACCAGCGGATCTGTGGGAGGTTGAGATGATGACAGCCATTGGCGTAGTGGAATCCAACAGCATCCCCCTGGGTGTTTTTGCCGCAGATGCTATGGCCAAGGCCGCCCAGGTCACCCTGTGCATCGCCCAGACCGCCTGTGCCGGCAAGTACATCGTGGTGGTAAACGGGCAGGTGGCGGCGGTGAAGGCCGCCGTGGAGGCCGGAGTGGAAGGCGTGGGCCCCGCACTGATCGATAGCCTGGTGATTCCCAACGTGGATGAGCGGGTGGTGGTTGCCATAATGGGCGCTCCCCTGGTGGAGGATTGCCAAGCGCTGGGCCTGGTAGAAACCTTCTCCCTGGCCAGCACCATCAGCGCGGCGGATACGGCTGTAAAAACAGCGGCGGTGGAACTGATCGAGGTTCGCCTAGGCCGAGGCATGGGTGGAAAATCCTTCCTGGTCTTTACCGGACAGGTTTCCGCCGTGGAGGCTGCCGCCAAGGCCATCCAGGCCAGCGAAGGCTCCAAGGGGCTGATCGGATCCAGCGTGGTGATCCCCTCCCCCCATGGTGATGTACTAAAAGCCCTGCTATAAATGCAAAGAGAAGGAGTAAACGGTATGCAAGAAGCTTTGGGCATGATTGAGACCCGTGGTTTGGTGGCATCCATCGAAGCGGCGGATGCCATGGTGAAAGCCGCCAACGTGCAGCTGGTGGGCAAAGAGCATGTGGGTGGCGGCCTGGTCAGCGTGATGGTGCGCGGCGATGTGGGCGCGGTGAAAGCGGCTGTAGAAGCCGGAAGCGCCGCCGCCAGACGCGTTGGCGAGCTAGTGAGCGTGCATGTGATCCCCCACCCCCACGGCGACGTGGAGGCAATCCTACCTCAGCCAAAGAAAACCGCGGCGACCCCCGTTGGGTCTTCAATCCCCGTCCCCCCGAAACCCTCACCCAAAGGTAAGGCGTAACCCGCCTCGAAAGGAGAAACAGCAATGGAAAAGCAAGCACTGGGAATGGTAGAAACAAAAGGTTTGGTGGCCTCAATCGAAGCGGCGGACGCCATGGTAAAGGCGGCCAACGTGCGCCTGGTGGGCAAAGAGCATGTGGGCGGCGGCCTGGTGAGCGTGATGGTGCGCGGTGATGTGGGCGCGGTGAAGGCGGCCGTGGAGGCCGGTAGCGTTGCGGCCAAGCGCGTAGGCGAAGTGATCAGCGTGCATGTGATTCCCCGGCCCCATGATGATGTGGAAATGATCCTGCCCAAGCCGTAAGGAGGGAAAAAACCATGCTAAAAGGCATATCTCCCTTGTTATCCCCGGAATTGCTCAAAATCTTGGCGGAGATGGGCCATGGGGATGAGTTGGTGATTGGCGACGCCAATTTCCCCGCCCAAAGCATGGGCCAGCGCTGTGTCCGTGAGGATGGGCATGACGGGGTGCAGCTTCTGGACGCCATCCTCAGCCTGTTTCCTCTGGATTCCTTTGTAGATGCGCCCGTATCGCTGATGCAAGTGGTTCCGGGAACGCTGGAGGGCGAGCCGCCCATCTGGCGGCAGTTCCACGCTACGGTGGAAAAGCATCAGCCCGGCACGAAGTTTGAGCAGGTGGAGCGCTTCGCGTTCTATGAACGTGCCAAGAAAGCCTATGCCTGCGTGGCCACTGGGGAACGTTCCCTGTATGCCTGCATCATTCTTAAAAAAGGGGTTCTGTAACCGGCGCGGCAGCCACCGCATTGCTGATGGCAGGCTTTGCCCAAACCATGATCATGATAAAGATAGGATGGATGATGCCGGTATGACGATCCGAGAGATTGCCACCATCGCAGGGGTTTCTCCGGCAGCGGTTTCACTGGTCATCAACAACAAAAAAGGGGTCAGCGAAGAAACCCGGCGCAGAGTACAGGCCGTCATCGAAGAAAACAACTACATCGTACCGGGCCGTCGGCGCAGCAACAACCGGCGCAAGCGTTTCCGTCTTTGCGTGATCAAATTCCGCACCCACGGCATTGCCATTGAGGAAAACCAGGGTTTTATCGCCTCCATCATTGACCAAATTGAAAGCAAGTGCAGGCACTATGGATATGACCTAGCCATGGTCAACTGCAAGGAAAGCGCGGCGGAGGAAACCCTGCGGGAGGTGATGAGCACGCCTCCTGACGGCGCCATCTTGATGGGTACAGAGCTGAGCGAGGTGGACTATCCCCTGCTGGATTTGCTGACGGTGCCCACCGTGGTGCTGGACAACGGCATGAACGATGTGCATATCGACAGCGTGGTAATGGACAACGAGGCGATCATCGCGGAGAACGTCCAATATCTTTACAGCCTGGGGCATCGGGATATCGGGTATATCCGCTTCAGCCTACCCATTCGCAACTGCGAGGAACGCTATCAGGGCTACCTGCGTGCCATGAATAAGCTGAGGTTGCCCATCCCGGAACCCGCCTTTGCCATGCCCACGCTGAAAGACGCCTATAAGGACATCAAGCGCTTGCTGGAGGAAGGGCTGTATGTGCCCAGCGGCGCGGTGGTGGCCGATAACGACACCGTGGCCATCGGCGCGATGCGCGCCATCCTGGAGGCAGGCTACCGCATCCCGGAGGATGTGTCCATCATCGGGGTGGATGATATCCCCTTTAGCGCCATGACCGTTCCCCCATTGACCACCATGCACATTTCCCGCTCGGCCATGGGCGCGCTGGCGGTGGATACGCTGCGCAGGCGCATCAAATACCCCGATTGGCCCAGCATGCGGGTTCGGATCACCGGGCGGCTGGTGGAGAGGGGCAGCACCATGCCCATAACGAACAAAGAAGCCGGGAAACTTTCCATCAATCCATAGGGAGGAATCGGGATGCTGGTAGGCAGAGTGACCGGGAGCGTGGTAAGCACCAACAAGGTTTCCTCCTTGGCTGGGGCCAAGCTGCTGATCGTGCAGCCGGTGGCGCTGGACACCTTGGCGATGAAAGAGGACTATGTGATCTGCATCGACGATGTGGGCGCGGGTGACGGGGACCTGGTGGTCTGCGCCTATGGCAGCTCTGCCCGGCAAACGGAGAGCTCGCAGGTCGTCGCCTCCGATTTTACCATCTACGGGATTCTGGATTCCATCGATATCTACGGGCGGCGCACCTATGACAAGGCAAAGGAGAAAAACCCATGCAGCTAGCAAGAGTGATCGGTTCCGTGGTCAGCACGCGCAAAGCGGAACGGCTGGAGGGCCTTAAGCTGTTGGTGGCCGTTCCCATCGATATGGACACCATGCAGGAAAAAGGCGCGCCCTTTGTAACGGTGGACACGGTAGGCGCGGGGGAGGGCGAAATCATCATGTGGGCGGGGGGCAGCAGCTCCCGGCAGACGGAACTCACCGCCGGAAAGCCTGTGGATAGCTCCATCATTGGCATTGTGGATTTTGTGGACGTGTTGGGCACGCGCAAGTATGATAAATCCAAAGCGGATCTGTAAGCCGCTATTCCCGCCCACCCAGGATCTTCAGATAAGAGGCGTGGGCATAGCGATAGCTGGACAGAGGTCTCCAATAGGAATCAATGGTATGGGCGGCGATGTAGATTTCCTCATCCTCCATCGCCAGCGCCATTAAGCTGTGGTAATAGGCCCCCGTGGCATCCCTCAGCTGCACGATGTCCCCCGGCATCAGGGCATCCCGTGGCGCCTCCGCGGCATAGGGACCTGGGCCATGGTTCCCCAGCAAAAAGGTATGCAAATAGTGGGCCGCTGTCCAGGCAGGGGCCTTTTCGTTTCCCGTCCAATAGTACCAGCCGGTGATGGGCGTATGGTTCATCACCCCAACCCCCGCAAAGAGGCCCTGTGAGATAAAATTGGTGCAATCCCCACCCAGGCTGGTAAAATCCAAATACGCGGGGTTGCGCCCCAAGGCCCACCGCTTGGCGTAGTCAAGGGCTTTGTCCCGCTGATACCCGATCTCCCGCATGCAAAAACACCGCCTTTGCAGCATTCTATGCGGCGGTGTTTTACGTTTGCACTTTTATGGGGCAAATCACTGGGAAGGGGTTCCCCAGCAGCGTCAGTGCGACGGCTTCCCCTGAGCCAAGGCGGTCAGGGCTTCCCCGCAAAGGCGGTACACCGTCCAGTCCTCCATAGCCTCCGCACCCAAAGACCGGTAAAAGCCAATGCTGGGCCGGTTCCAATCCAGGCACCACCACTCCAGCCTGCCGCATCCCCTCTGAAGGGCTATCTCCGCCAGCCTTTGCAGCACTTTTCTTCCAAAACCCTTGCCCCGCCAGGCCGGCACGATGTACAGATCCTCCAAATAGAGGCCGCCCCGGCCTAAAAACGTGGAAAAATTATGAAAAAACAGAGCGAAACCGATGGTTTCTCCCTCCCATCGCGCCATCAGCACTTCCGCCGTTTTCTTTTCAAACAGCCACTGGGCAAGCAGCGTCTCCGTGGCCACAACCTGCTCCTCCATGCCCTCGTAGGCGGCCAGCTCCCGGATCAGCCGCAAAATCTGCGGGATATCTTCCCGCTGGGCAAACTCAAGGGTAAAGGGGGTTTTCTCCTCTTGCCCGGCTGGGTTGTTCATGGACGCACGCCTCTTTTCACAGGTTTTTGGGCCAGCACTCTTTACAGGCCGACCGTTTCATAGGGCCAATCGATGATCCCGCCAAAGTCGTACACCTGGGTATACCCCATGTCCAGCAACTCCCGGGCCGCGTTGGCGCTGCGGCGGCCGCTGCGGCAGTAGACCAAAACCACCGCGTTCAGGTTGGGCAATTCCCCTTCCGCCCGCGCCACGATTTCCGTGTCCGGAATCAACAGCGCGTCTTCAATGTGCTGCTCGTCATACTCGGCTTGGGTGCGCACGTCCAGCAGCACATAATCTCCGCCTTCGTCCATCATGGCCTTGGCTTGCTCCGCCGATATTTTTTGATAGACCGCGGCGGATGGCTGAGGGCTGAGGGCAGCCTCCGTGGGCCCGGGCTGCGGTGCTGTCTGGGGCGCCATGCATGCGCTCAAGCCAAGCCAAACCAACAACAGCATCATTAGCAAACCCTTCATCACAAGTCATCCTCCTGTCTCCATGCTGGTCGCGTTGGTATTTCCATGATACACCAGGCAAGGCCAAAATGAAACAGGCGGAAAGGGATTGTCCCTTTCCGCCCGGTCCACAATCAACCCACCTTACACGATGCAGTACCCGCCGTCCACCACCAGATCGGAGCCGGTGGCGAATTGGGACGCGTCGCTGGCAAAGTATACATACGCGCCGACCAAATCCTCCGGATAGCCCAGGCGCGCGCCCTCGGGCATCATGCCTTTCCACAGGGGCAGCATATCGCTGAGGGTGGCGATCAGCTCGGTTTGGATGTATCCAGGGCTTACGCAGTTAACCCGGATGTTGTGCTTGGCTAGTTCCAGGGCCATGGCCTTGGTCAGATGCACCACGCCGGCCTTGCTGGCGCAGTAGTTGGCGATGGTCTGAGGCCGGTTGATGATGTGGGCGGACATGGAGGCGGTGGAAATAATGGAGCCGCCCTTGTTCTGCTTCACCATCTGCTTGGCGGCCGCCTGGGCCGTGTAGAACACGCCGTTCAGGTTCACGTTGATGACGGATTCAAAGGTCTTTTGGTCGATGTCCAGCACCCCGTCCCCGGTGAAGATGCCCGCGTTGTTGATGGCGAAGGTAATCTCCCCAAAGTCCTTTATGTAGGCCGCCATCATGTCGGCAACGCTGCCCATGTCCGTCACGTCACAGCGATAAGGTAGCGCCTTGCGGCCCGTTTTGTCCGCGATCTTCTTGGCGGTGGCGGTAGCCCGCTCCAGGTTGATGTCCACGATGGCCACATCCGCGCCCAGCTCGGCAAAGGCTGTTGCCAGACATTCGCCGATGCCCTGGGCTCCTCCGGTAATAAATCCTTTTTTCCCTTCTAGGCTAAACAGCTTCTTGACGTCCATGGGGATCTCTCCTTTTCTTTTCTTGACGGTTTTGGAGGCGGAAGAACTTTCCGCCAAACAGCGATAGCAGTAGGATCAGCCCTAGCACGAAATTGGTCCATGCGGAGGACACGCCCAGCATGTTTATGCCGGTGGTAATCATGGTGATCAGCAGCGATACCAGCGCGATGCCATGAGCCTTGAAACGCCCAAAGATCACCCCGGAAAACACCGCGATGGTCATGGCGTTAAACAGCCAGCCGTCACCGATGTTGATGGTGGCGCTTGTAAGCTTGCTGAACTGTAAAATGCCCACCACGCCCGCAATGGCGCCCGAGATCAGGAATGATAGGAAGGTAAGCCGCCGGGTGGGGATGCCCGTGTACTCCGCCGCCACGATGTTGGCCCCCACAAATTGAATCTTCCGGCCAAAGGCCGTCTTTTGCATCATGCCGCCGATGATCACCAGCAGCAGCACACAGATGACGATCAGGTTGGAAATGCCAAGGGCGCTGCCCTGGGCAATCTCCTTGATGGCGCTGTTGGCCCGGTAGCTGTCCCCAGCGGTGATCCATTGGCGCACGCCCACCAGCACGAACTGCATGCCCAGCGTCACAATAAAGGAGGAGATGCCCATCTTGGACACCAAGAACCCGTTGATGGAACCAATGGCCACCGCCAACAGGATGGCCACCGCCATGGCGGAATACGCATCCAGGCCCCATTTGCGCAGGAAGAAGCCGCACATCAGCGTGGCAAACCCTGCCGTATGCCCCACGCACAAGTCAAACCCTCCCGCGGCGATCACCACGCCCATGGCGCTGGCCAGCACCGCCGACAGGCAGGCGCTGAGCACGATGGCGTACAGATTATCCCAGGTGGCATAGGCAGGTTTGAGCAGGGCAAACACCAGCAGGCATAGCCCCATCAGCCCCAGGAAGGACAGCGTCTGCTCGGAAGGGAAGAATTTGTGAAACTTGCTTTGGTTCATGTTCTTCCTCCTCACACTTTTACTTGCTGGATGGTCCGGCGGTTTCTGAAGCAAGACATCCCCACGGCGAGGATCAGTACCAGTCCTTGCACCAGCGGGGTGAAATAATACTTGGCGGACAGCAGCTGCATAAAGTTAGAAATGAGGATCATAAACAGCGCGCCTACGAAGGTGCCGCCAATGTTGACCCGGCCCGGTTTAAACATGGTGGAACCCATGTAGCAGGCGGATAGCGCCGGCAGCATATAGCTTTGGCCCGCACCAACGATGGAGCCGCCGATGCGGATGGGCTCCGTGCAGGAGGCCAAGCCAAACAGCGCGCCGGCCACCACGAAGGCCAAGACCTTGATGCGGTTGGCGTGCACGCCCACCTCCACAGCCGCCAGGTGGTTCTCCCCCACCATGCGCAGGTCAAACCCGAAGCGGGTTTTGGACACCACCAGCAAGGCCGCTAAATACAAGGCAATCACGGCCCAGCCCAGCAAGAAAAATCCTCCCCATTCGATGCGTCCTATGGCCAGCGTGGCTTCGGCATTCATCCAAATGGTGATGCCTTCGTTAAAGGAACGCTCCACACCCAAGCCCATAAACATCACCGCAATGGAAACGATGAAGGCGGAGAAGCCCACCTTGGTCACCGCCAGGGAGATCAGCAAGCCTATGACCACGCCGATACCCATTACAGCGGCCAGCGCCGGCCAGTAGCTCCACCCGGCGTTGGTAAGCATGGTGAAGATGGCCCCCATCATGCCCAAGGTACCCGCAAAGGAAATATCGCTCTCTCCAGCCAGCATCACGAAACTCAGGCCCAGCGCCAAAAAGCCCAGCACACTGACCTGCAAGAAGATGGTTTTGATGTTTTCCGGGGACAGCAAATTGGCGTCCGGCCGCAGGATTTGCAGCAGCACGATCAGCAGCGCCAGCACCACCGGCATGGCATAGCGCGCCGCGTAGACGCTCCATCTCTTGTCACGCACTCTTGCCACCCCCCATGATGTAGGATAGAAGCGTATCCTTGCTCGTATCGGCCGGCTGGGCCTGAAAAACCACCTTGCCCTTGTACAGCACCACCACACGATCGCTGATGCCCATGGCTTCCTCAATGTCGCCGGTGGCCAGCAGTACCGCGCCGCCCTGTTGGGTAATGGCGCCGATGATGCGATAGATCTCCGCCTTGGCTTCAATGTCCACCCCGGCGGTGACCTCGTCCATCAGATAAACAGGGTACTCATGGGTGAGCCACTTGCCGATGACCACCTTCTGCTGGTTGCCCCCGGAAAGGCTGTTCATGATGTAGTTGATATCATTGGGCCGCACATCCAGCCGGTCGTTAAGCTGTTGGGCCAGCTTGGCTTCTTTTTTCTTGGAAAGCAGGCCGCCGCGCCTCAGCAGCCGCATGTCCACGCTGGTGGCGTTTTCCTTCACGGTATACGGACCTACCATGCCCTGCAAGGCTCGATCCTCCGGCACCTGGGCCATGCCCATGGCTACCGCCCGCCTGGGCGCATGTCCACGGCCAATGGCCTTGCCCCGTATCCGTATCTTGCCGCCATCCGCGCGTTGCAGGCCAAACAGGCAATCCAAAATCTCCGTCTTGCCCGCGCCGACGGCTCCCACCAATGAAACGATCTCGCCGCTGCGCACCGTCAAATCAATGCCCTGCAGCTTATCCCCCAAGGTGAGCCCTTCAATGGCCAGCACTTCCTGGCCAATGGCGGCGTCCTCCTTGGGGAAGAACACATCCAGCTTCTTACCCAGCATGGCCTGCACCAGTTCCGCCTCGGGGAAATCCTTGATGGCGTCGGTCCGCACGCAAACGCCATCTCGAAACACGCTAATGCGGTCGCAGATGGTGTAAATCTCCTCAATGCGGTGGGAGATATATAAAACGGTGGTTCCCTGGGCCTTCAGCGTGCGGATCAGGCGGAACAGTTTCTGCGTCTCCTGCATGCCCAGGCGGGCCGTGGGCTCATCCAGCACCAGCAGCTTGGGCTGATGGATCAACGCCCGGGCCAAAATGGCAAACTGCTGCTCCGATACGGACAGCGCACTGACCGGAATCTTCAAATCCAGTGGAAATTCAATCTTGCCTAACACGCGCCGCGCTTCCTCCGCGCCTTTGCGCCAGGACAGCATGCCCAGCCGCAGAGGCGGATTGGCCAACATAATATTTTCCAGCACGGACATGCTGCCCACCAAATTGAGCACCTGGTGCACCACCTGGATGCCCATGCGCTGCATTTGCAAGGGTTGCAGGCCCGCGATGTCTTTCCCCTCAAACCAAATCTGTCCCTCGTCCGGACGATGAATGCCCGCCAGAGTCTTCATCAGCGTGGATTTTCCCGCGCCGTTAGAGCCCACAATGGCGTGCACCTCCGCTGGAAGCACGGACAGGTCGGCGCCCCGAAGCGCATGCGTCGCCCCGAAACTTTTATGGATCCCCTGCATTTTAAGAATTTCTGGATGGCTCACATTTTCACTTCCCGATTGCCCGCAACGCGCTTACATCGCGGCGCGGGTCCATGTCATTATGCTTGGATGGATTTTTGCAAAGGGCGACGTGCTGCCAGATCATACCCCTATCATACCAAAAAAAAGAAGAAAGTGCGACAGGAGGTTTTCCCCCTGTCGCACCCTAGGCTAACTTAATCCAGGAACTGATCGATGGGTCCCAGGACGGGCTCCAGCACTTCGGTCCAGTGATCCTTGGGGGCTTGAATCTTCACAGTTTTGATGCCGCTGGCGATATAATCGTCGTTGGATACAAAGTAGGTGGTGCCGATCTGCGCGAAGGGAACCACGCCGCCGCCCATGGCGGTGACGACGGAATTGGCGGCCAGGGTGCCCAGTTCATAAGAGTTCTGGCCCATGAAGCCCCAATGGCCCGCGCCTTCATCCAGCATAGCAGCCATGACGTCATCGCCGGTATCCGCGCTGATGATGGTCACATCGTCCACCTTGCCCATTTCCTGCAGGGCGTTATACACGCCGATAGCGGGCATGTTCCAGGTAACGAACACAGCCTTGATGTCGGGATCCGCGGTCAGGGCGGCCTTGGTGATTTCATAGCCCTGGGTCACGGGATCGGAGGCGGCCACTTCGCGGGTCTCGCCCACCTTGGCGATCTTGGCAAAGGAGGTCATCACGCTCTCCGCACCCTCGCCGCGGTCCAGCAGCGTAGCCCATCCGGAGGTGTCCAGCAGGATGTACTTGCCTTCGCCCTTCATCATGTTCACGGCATAGATGCCCATTTGCACGCCGCCGCTCCAGTTGTCGCACATGATGCCAGTGATGGCGCCATCCAGGAACATATCCACGCCGATGACGGGGATGCCCTTGTCCTTAGCAGCCAGGGAGGGAGCGTTGAAAGCGCCGCCTTCGCCGCCGGCCACGATGATGTAATCCACACCCTTGGTAATGAAGGTTTCCACCGCGGCGACCTGGGCGGCTGTGTCTCCGCCGCCATCCTGATGCTCAACGGTGAAGCCCAGGGGTTCCAGCGTGTCTTTGATGGCTTGGACACAGTTCTTGTTCCAGGCATTGCCCATGTGCTGCGTCGCGACGCCCACCGTCTTGCCTGCGCCGTCCGTGGCCAAAGCGCCGAGCATGCAAGTGCAAACCATAACGAGGGTTAGCAGAAGCGCAAATCCTTTTTTGGTCATGAGAAAATCCCCCTTGATGATATTTCTAAACACTTTCCCCGTGTTTAGTTTCCCTGTAAAAGCGCCGCCAGCGCATCGCCCAGATCCGCCTGCATCTCCGCCGCCCTGGCAAACACGGGCAGCATCTGCTCATACAGCCGTACATGGTCCGGGATGGGCTGATAGACGCTGCGCCGCTGATGCACTTCCTGGACACGGGCGTAGTCCTTCCACAGCCCCAATCCCACGGCGGCGCAAGCCATGGCGCCCAGGCTACCCGCATCCTGCTCCACGCTGGATTGCACGATGTTTTTTCCATAAACATCCGCAAACACCTGCCGCCACATGCCGCTTTTCCCCCCGCCGCCCACAAGCAGTATATCCTGGCCGATGGGGCTAATCTCCGCCAGCACGTCCATCACAATGCGCAGGTTCATGGCGATGCCCTCCAGCACGGCCCGCAGCACATCCGCGCGGGTGTGGCCCAGCGTCATGCCCAGCAGCGCGCCGCGGATATTGGGCGATTTCTCGGAAGCCGAGCCGCCCGCCATGGAGGGATTAAACATCAGTTTGCCCGCGCCCACCGGCGAGGCGGCGGCCAGCGCGGTGATCAAATCGTACACATCCTTGCCCTCGGCTTCCGCCTGGGCGACCAGATCCTGGCAAAGGTTGTTCTTCACCCAGCGCAGGCTGTTGCCCGCGGAAAAAATGCTGGTGGCCGACGCAAACATACCGGGCACGCAATGGGCGAAGATATAGGGGCGCTTTTGCACATTGGTCAGCGGTTGGTCGGACACCACCCCGATCCAGGCGGAAGTTCCCAGAGAGGTGTATGCCTGGCCATTGCCCACGCAGCCCGCCCCTAGCGCCATGCACGCGTTGTCTACGCCGCCGCAGGCCACCGGAATCCCTGCCGCAAGGCCCATGTCCTCCGCGGCCTGGGCCGTCAGCTTGCCAACGATGTCGTGGGATTCCAGGATGGGAGGTAGCTTCTCCGGGCTGATGCCGGAAGCGGCGATGTAATCCTCCCGGTACCGACGGGCGCGCAGGTCATACACGCCGCTGCCGGAGGCATAGGAATGATCGGTGGCCATCACGCCCGTCAGGCGGAAGTTGACATAATCCTTGGTGCCTAAAAACAGCGCGGTCTTTGCGTACACATCCGGCTGATGCTCCCGCAGCCACATGATTTTGAAGATGGAATACAGCCCGGCGGGAAATCCGTTTCCCGTTGTTTCATACCAGGTAGGCTCATCGATGGTCTGGAAGAACCGGGCCGCCTGCGCATCCCCCCGGCCATCCGACCAGATGGGCGTATACTGGGTCAGCACCTCTCCTTGCGCACTGAGCGGAGCGGCGCCCAGGCTATGACCTGACACCGCAATGCCTGCCACCTGGCTGGCTGCCTCAGGCACGGCGGCAAACAACTCCTTGGCGCTGTCCACCACGCTTGACCACCAATCCAACGGGCGCTGCTCATGAAATCGTTCTTGTGGAAAAAATGTCTTTACCGAAGCGAACGCGCTGGCGGACAACACGCCATTCACCGTATACAGGCAGGCCTTGGTACCGCCGGTACCCAGATCAAATGCAAGAACAAAGGACATATTTTTTTCCTTTCCGGCGATGCCATTGCGTCAATATCTGTCATTGGCAGCTGCTTGCAGCGCAAAATCATCCGCCCGGCCCAGGCGTTGGTCGACCTCGGCCATGATGCTCAGGACGCTTCTTAGCCCGATGCCAAAGCGGGAACAACCCGCGTCCATCATGGCCAGCATGGTATCCAACGTGCGCACGCCGCCGGCCGCCTTGATCAGCGCGCCGTCGCCAATGGTTCGTTTGATGAGCTGGATGGTTTCCACTGTGGTAGGTTTGCTGGCCCAGCCGGTACCCGTTTTTACATAGCGCACGCCCGCGCGCACCGCCGCCTCCGCGCCACGGGCGATTTCATCATCCGTCAGATAGGCGATTTCCAAAATGCTTTTTACCGGCACATCGCCCGCTGTTTCCACCACGGCGCGGATATCGTCCTCCACCAGGCGGTCTTTGCCGCTGCGCAAAGCGCCAACGTTGATAACCATGTCCATCTCGTCACAGCCCATGGCAAGCAATTCCTTGGCGGCCGCTACTTTGATGGCAGTGGTATCCGCCCCGGAGGGAAAGCCCACCACGCCGCCCACGCCAATGTCCGCTTCTTGTGCCAGCGCCTCCAGCAGCATCGGTGTAAAGCAGGGCATAGCAAAGGCGCAAACAAACCTGTAATGCTTACACGCTTTCACAATTTGATCAAGTTCCGCCACAGTAACATCGGTACGGACCGCGCTCACATCTACGTAGCGCGCGATGGTTTCCAATCTGGTATTCAAAGGTATACACCCTTCCATATGACCTTCTATATACTCATAGTAACATCATGATGTTTATATGTCAAGGAAAAGAATTGATACCTTAGCCCATATTTTTTAGTCCTTTTTCAAAACCCTCAAAGAATCTCCGCAAACCCATCCATATGCAGAATTTTTTTGTTTGCACGCCACGCACAGCGCGCAGGCAAAAGGCGATGAAAAAGCGCCTTTTGCCGATACATCATCCTCTTTGTCTTTTTGCCGGTGGGCAGCCTTTGGCACTGTCAGGGCAGGGCCAAAGCACGCAACGGCTCGGTCTTTTCTTCGCGTTGTCATCCAGCCCCAGCTATGATATAGTGAGGGTAGTTATCACATCCCACAAGCCATGAAAGCGAGGGACTTCCATGCGCACACACCGTGCAGCCATCCTTTTTGGTGTCCTGTTGGTTTGCCTTGTCGCCTGGACAGGGATGGGCCACGCGCAGGCCCCAGCCTCTCCCAAAGACGACGCTTTTACCCTCTTCATCGCCTCGGATATCCACTTTCTTTCGCCCCGGTTGGGCCAGGAAGGCCCGGCCTATGACGCCGCCGCCACTCCCAGGGACGGCAAGGCCATCCGCTATATCCAGATCATTACCGATGCCTTTGTGGACGCCATCATCCAGCAAAAGCCGGACGCGGTAATCCTCACCGGTGATCTGACCTTCAACGGCGAAAAAGCCAGCCATGAGGACCTGATCGCTGCGCTGCGCCGCATTCCCCCCGCCGTCACGCAAGTCTATGTCATCCCCGGCAACCATGATATTAACAACGTGTACGCCAGCAGCTTCCAGGACGACCAGATGATCCCGGCGGAGTATGTTTCGCCGGAGGCGTTTGTCCAGCTCTACGCGGACTTTGGCATGTCCCTGATCCGCGACGACAAGGACATCTCCCTGGATTATGTGGTGGAATCTCCCGTGGGACCCTGGCTGATGATGCTGGACAGCAACCTATATTCCCAAAATGAAACGTTAGGCTATCCCATGGCGGACGGAGAGGTGGACTACCGCATCTTCCCCTGGATGAAGCGCGTGGCGGAGAGAGCCAATGCAGCGGACCATCCCCTCATCACCGCCACCCATCACAACCTGTACCGCCATCATCCCCGCCTGACCAGCGGCTATGTGATTGAAAACAACGCCGAGCTCTTTGCGCTGATGCAAGACCTTGGGGTAAAGCTAACCTTCAGCGGGCATATCCACGCCCAGGATATCATC
>JAVBSI010000013.1:0-10659 GCA_031556815.1 Eubacteriales bacterium
CTCTATATATTAAAGTTAGTTAGTTAATTAATAGGCGCCAATGTAATCCGAAATGGGGTGACAGCATGGCTTTCATCGCTTCTCATCTCAAAGGCATGAATCGCAAATCCGTGTACTCGCTGTTGGCTTCCACACCGGAAATCTCCAAGGCGGAAATTGGGCGGCAGACCGGCATCAGCGCGCCGACAGTCATCAAGATCATCGACCGCTTCAAAGATATCGGCTGTGTGGAAGAGCTTGGCGAGGGCGCATCCCCGCTGGGCCGCAAACCGCAGTTGTTGCGCCTGAATCCCAGCTTTGGCTACGCCATCGGCGTGGACTACAACGGCTTGGAACTGCGGGCCGGCATCGTTGATTTTGGCGGGCGCCTATGCCACCTGCGGTGTGAGAAGGTGGAGCCGGATTTTCACGGTGTGGCTGAACACAAGTTGGCCGCGTGTGTGGAGGCGTTGATCGCCGAAAGCGGCATTCCGCGCCAAAAGATTCGTGGGTTGTGCGTGGGTCTGCCCGGAGCCATCAACGAAAATCTGCAAACCGTTGATTTTGCGCCCCTGATTGGCCTTAACTCCAGCACCGATTATGCGGCCATCGTAGAAAAACTTTCGGCGCAGCTGAACCTCCCTGTTTGTGTGGAAAACGACGCCAACGCGGCGGCCACCGGCGAATTCATCACACGGGGACTGACAGAACGTGACGATTTGCTGTTCGTGATCGGTATTCGGGGTATCGGCGCGGGTATCATTTTGGACGGCGAGCTGCGCAAAGGCCACAATACCACAGCCGGTGAGATCGGCTACATGGTGTTTGATAAAGATTTTGTGTCCAGTCGCCAGCGTGAGGGCTGGCTGGAAATGGCCATGAGGATCCACGCGCCTGTGGAAAACAGCGGCCAAGAAGCCCTTTTGGATCGCTTCGCCTCGCATTTCGCTTTGGCGTTCGTCAACATCTGCCTGCCGCTGGAAATGAACCTCATCGTGCTGGGGCGTGTGCGCGGGGAGAGCTTCGATGCGGCTTTGCGGGATCGCATCAACCAGTATTTGGGTTCCCTTTCCTTGCTGCCCCTCCAGTGCGAAGCGCCTGTGTGCGCCGAGCCCTGTATTGTGGGATGTGCCAACCGTATTCTTAAGCCGGAATTGACCAAGCTGCTCAATGAGTGATTTCATCCCGCCAAAAGAGCGGCGGGTGGAAATAAAATATTGATGGAGGTGTCTGTTGTGAAAAGGATGCTGAGGGTTTCCTTGGGAGCTCTGCTGGCGCTTGTCATGCTGGTCGGCCTTGTGGGCGCGGCTGGCGCGGAGGGCCAAGTAACACTGAACGCTCTGTTCATGAAGCAAGCTGGCTACAGCGAAGACGACTGTAACGCGATCATCGCCGCTTTTGAGGCGGCAAACCCCGACATCAAAGTGGTACCCACCTACATGGCCTATGAGGATCTGGAAACCAAAATTTTGGCTACGGCCAACTCCGGCGGCTTTGACATCGTCCCGGGCGACTGCATTTGGACGGCACAGTTCGCGCAGGCGGGACTGGCGAAAGACCTGACCGACAAAGTGTCCGGGATTGAACTGGCCGATGTTTGGCCCGGTTCCATCGATGCCATCACCTATCAGGGCAAATATTATGGTTTGCCTTGGCTCAATGACGTCAAGTATCTGTTTTACAACAAGCAGATGATCAAGGACGCCGGGTTTGAAAACCCGCCCGCCACCTGGGATGAGCTGGTCACCCAAGCTACGGCCATCAAGGAAAAGGGCCTGTGCGAATATCCCTTGGTGTGGTGCTGGGCGCAGGCTGAGTGCCTGATCTGCGATTACACGGCGATTTCCGGCGGCTTCGGCGGCGCGTTTGTGGACAAGGACAACAACCCCACCCTGGACACGCCTGAAAACAAAGCCGCGTTGGATTTCATGGTTTCTACGCTGCAAAACGGGCTGACCAACCCCAACTCGCTGGAGATGACCGAGGACAACGTGCTGTCCACCTTCTGTGCGGGCGATGCCGCCTTTGCCTTGAACTGGACCTACATGTTTGCCTCCGCCCAGGATGAGAAGGTGTCCTCCCAGGTTGGCAATGTGGGCATCTGCCTGATTCCGGGCACAACGGATGTGCGCAGCGCCACCGTCAACGGCGGAATGTCGCTGATGATGACCTCCGGCACCAAATATCCCGAAGAGGCGTGGAAGTTCATGGACTTTGCCGCCTCCAAGGACATCCAAAAGACCTATTCCAAATCTGCGCTGCCGATCTGGAAGAGCTTGTTTAGCGACCAGACCGTCATTGATACCTCTCCCGAAGTGGTGGCTATCGCCGCCGAACAATACGGTTATCTGGTAAATCGTCCCATGGTGCCCTATTACAGCCAACTGTCGGTGGCCATGCAGTCCGAGATCCAGAACGTGCTGCTGGGCAACCAAACCTCCGCGGATGCGCTTAAGAACATCCAGACCAAGGCGCTGGAGCTTCAGGCGCAGTAAGCTTCCCCTTATCTGTCATGGCAGTAGCAGAGGCGATCCCGGCATCGCCTCTGCCTTCCTTCTGACTTCGATAAGCGCATTGGTCCATCTGCGATGTACAAACGCGAGGAGGCTCCCAAATGGCCAAACGTAAATTACCCCGACGCCTGCGCGGCGAGCAGCGTTTTGCGTATGCCACGATCACGCCAGCGTTGTTCATTGTATTTGCCGTGGTCATCGTGCCCATCGTGGTCACGCTGGTGTATACATTTTATAGCATGTCGCCGCTCTCCTCACGCTACCATCAGTTCGTAGGGATGGATTTGTATGTAAACCTGCTCAAATCCACGCAATTTTGGGCGTCACTGGGGCGTACGCTGTACTTCACCGTGGTCTCCACGGTGGTGGAAACCGGGCTGGGTGTGTTCATCGCGCTGCTGCTCAATCAAAAATTCCCAGGCGCGCGCTTCCTGCGCAGTATCATCATCATGCCCTGGGCCTTGCCAACGGTGGTCAACGCCAGCCTGTGGAAACTGATCTTTAGCGGTCAGTATGGCGTGTTCAACGCGATTCTCACCCATCTGCACCTGATCGACAAGTACCAATCCTGGCTGGGCAGCCCCAGCACGGCCATGAACATGATTATCATTGGTGATGCATGGAAAATGACGCCGCTTGCCGTCATTTTCTTCCTGGCAGCACTGCAAAATATTAACCGCGACACCTACGAAGCCGCTATGGCGGACGGTGCGGGGCCCATTCGCCGTTTCTTCTCGCTGACCATTCCCTACCTCCGCCCCACCATCATGATCGTGGTGATCATGCGCACGGTAGAAAAATTCAAGGCTTTCGATATCTTCTATATTATGACCCGGGGCGGCCCCGCGGATGCCACGCGCACGCTGATGTATGACGCGTTTCAAAAGGCATTTTCCAATATGGATTACTCCGGCGCGGCTACGCTTGCCTACATGATCGCCCTTATCGTGATGATCCTCACGATGTTCTATATCCGCACCGAGCAGGCTGGAGGAAAAGCACATGAGTAAAAGGAAGTTCTGGTATAAAGCGTTCCTGATCTTCTGCGGTGCGCTGGTGGCCGTATATGTGCTTGCGCCGTATGTTTGGATGCTGATCACCTCCATTGCCTACCCCAAGGATCTGACCGAGACCCCGCTCCATCTCAACCCCAAAAACTTCACACTGGAGCGGTATCAAAGCATCTTTACCGGCACCGGCGTGAACAACCCCGCGTATGTATTTCGCGCATCCATGGGCAATAGCCTGATCGTGGCGCTGTCGGTGACGTTGGCTTCGTTGGTCGTAGGTTCCACCGCGGCGTACGCTTTTTCTCGGCTGCGATTCCGGTTCAAAAAACCGCTGATCCTGCTTACCATCTTCACCTATATGATCCCTCCGGTGGCATTGGTCATCCCCATGTATTCCCTTTTCAATAGCATTGGGCTGCTCAACAGCAAATTTACGGTGGTGATCCTATACCTGTCGTTTATTATCCCCTTCATCATTTGGGTCATGCAGGGGTTCTTTGGCTCGATCTCCGGCTCGTTTGAGGAGGCCGCTGAGATCGATGGCGCCACCCGCCTGCAAACGCTGTGGCATATCTTTATTCCCATCGCGCGCCCAGGCTTGATTGCCACCGGTCTGCTATCCTTTTTGATGTCTTGGGATGAGTTTTTCTTCGCATTGCTCTTTACGTCGGATCTCAACGCAAAGACCATTACGGTGGCCATCTCGGAGTTCAATGGCAAATACACCATTGATTACGGCATGATCTCCGCCGCGGGCATCATCGCCTCCGTTGTGCCGATGCTGATTGTCATGATTTTTCAAAAATATATTGTCACGGGAATGACAGCCGGAGGAGTCAAGGAATAGATGATGCAGCAGTATATTGGGGTGGATTTGGGCGGTACCCATATCCGCGTTGCCCGCTCGGATCATCAGGGCAACATCCTGGCCAGCAATTCCTATGCCACCTTCGTCTATGAAGGAAGCTTCCAAGCGCATCTGACCGACGCCATTCTGCGCGAGGTGCAAGCGATGCCTAGCGGTAGCATCGGCGGCATCGGCGTGGGCATCCCCGCCATTTACCACGACGGTCACATCAACGCCGCGCCCAATATTCCGGTTTTTGACGCGCAGGCGGTCATCGCGGAATTTGAGGCGCTGCGCAGTCCCCTGCGCTTTCGCAACGATGTGGGCTGTGCCGCGCTGGGCGAGATGTGGCTGGGCGCCGCCAAGAACTGCCGTGACTTTTTGTATGTCAACCTGGGCACGGGTATCAGCGTAGCCTCCGTGCTCGGCGGAAAGCTGCATTTGGGGCATCGCTCCGCGGCCGGAGAAATCGCCTATTGGGTCACCGATCCCGGCAGCAACGTCGGCTATGCCGCAGGCCACGCGCCGTTGGAGGAAACCTTCAGCGGGCGGTGGTTGGCGGAAAATCTGAACGCCACGTTGCATCCTGACGAGCCTTTCACCACAAAGAAGGTCTTTGAGGCATACGGCGCGGGCGATGCGCAAATCCGCGCGGCGGTGGATGCAGCGCTTACCCATTGTACCAATGCGTTGGCCAACTGCTGCATTTTGCTGGATCCGGAACTGCTGATCTTTGGAGGCGGAATGGTGGATGCGCTGCCGATGTTCTTGGATGCCATGCAGACGTACTTTGCCCAGGTGATCCCCAATCCTCCGCGCATTGCACGCACAACGCTGGAGGGCAAAGCGGGCCTGTACGGAGCGCTCCGGCTGGCCATGTCGCCCGCCGACGACGCATAAACCTTTCCGGCCGACTCCACTACCCAAAGAAAGGAAACATCATGAAAACCATCGTATTGAAAGATCCCCAGGCTGTGGCTGAGCGCACGGCGGATATGGTGCGCGAGCAGTTGATCCGTAAACCCCACTCACTGCTGTGTTTTGCTGCCGGCCACACCCAAAAAGAAACGCTGGAACTGCTTGCCCAATGGTATGCCCAAGGGCAGCTGCCCTTTGACCAATGCCGCATCGTGGGGCTGGATGAGTGGGTAGGCCTGCCCGGCACCTTGCCAGGCACCTGTCTGCACTTCATCAACCAACATGTGCTTTCCCCGATGCATGTGGGAAGCGACCGCTTCTTCTTCTTTGACGGCTGTGCCACGGATCTGGACGTACAGTGCCAGCAAGCCGACGCCTATCTGGACAAATACGGCCCCATTGATCTGGTGCTCTTGGGCGTGGGCATGAACGCGCACCTGGCCTTCAACGAACCCGGCTCCTCGCCCCAGGGCCGTTCCCATCATCTGTCGCTGTGCGATACCAGCAAGACGGTAGGCGCTAAGTACTTTGAGACCGCCCAGCCGCTCACCGGCGGCATCACATTGGGGCTGGGCGATTTATTCGCCGCACAGACGGTGATTGTGCAGCTCATTGGCGCGCACAAAGCGCCGGTTGCCAAAACGGTCCTGGAAGGCCCCATCCATGCGGATGTCCCCGCTTCGTTGGCCCGCAACCTCCCCGGTGCAGTGTACTTGCTGGACGAGGCCGCCGCGGCTGAACTGACGCGCGCATAGCCGAAAAAGCGGAAACAAGGATAAAAGGCTCCGCGTCCCAGAGTGCGGATGGCCGGGGGTTTTTCTTCTTTTATGCTGGATGGTGTAGCCGGGGAGGGATCACTCCTCCCTTGGGGCTTCCCCTGTGCTTTCCTGTTGCTTCAAATAGATCTCATAGCCGTCATAAAACACCGCTGAAGGCTCGAACAAAAAGGGCGTCAGCTCGTTTTGATGGGAATAGTACGTATAGGACAGGGATAGATCCTCCCAAGCGCCCTGCGTGGGCGTGGCGGCGAAATAAAAGTAGTCCAGGGTGATGTTGTCCAGTTCCATGTAGATGCATACTTCGCCCTCATTTTCAATGATGCGCCTCATCTCATCCACATCAATCTGGCCATCTTTCTCCCTGAGAATGACGTAGCCCACAGCATCGCCAGGCAACAGCGCAAAGCCCTGGAAGGACACCCCGTATTGCCGGCAAAGACGATCTGCAAGATCGACAAATGCGGTCAGCGTTTCGTCCTTGGGCGGAGCTCCCCAGTCCTCACAGAAGGAGAAGTATAGGCCCTGAAACAGCGACTCCTCGGAAAAAGTTGTGGCCTTGATGTAATACGCCGGATGTCCCATCAATTCGAAGGGAGTTTTCAGCTGAGCGCTCATGCTCTGCACCATCTCTGCACCGTCCTCGTCAGACACAAAGACAAGGCCGGTTTTTTCCAACGCCATGGCAGCGAACTTCTCCAGGGGGGTGTCCCAGGGAATGTCCCAAACTTCATGGTTTTTGAAGGTATCCTCTGCCAACAGGGGGGTGGGAGGATTGGACTGGGCCAGGGCCGGAGGCATGGCCAAGCACAGGCCAACCAGCAGACATAGCAAGCCCCGGCAACTGTGAATGATGGTTTTCATCGGGTGAAACCTCCCTGAATTGCTTTTGCAGCATCATACCATAAAACCAACCATTTGACCAGGACGCAAAACCCACGCGGGGTCGTTGGCAGCCAACCTTCGGCGTTGAACCGCGGATTCCTTTATTTTGCTTTTTTGCCGAATGCCGCTTCCCGAAAACGGAAAGAGGTGCTAAAATACAGATAGGAGAGGCAACAGGTCTGAGCCATGAGAATGAAACAAACTCCCCCCCCGTCATCCCACAAGGGATGTGCCGGGCCAGGATCACCTCTTTGCCCTGATTTTGTTGCTGGGTCAGCAGCAAATCTTCGTGCCAAACATGACAAAGGAGAGTAGAGTTTATGCCAGAAATCATGGATGCGTTGGTAAAAACGAAACCAGGCAAGGGGTTGGAGCTATGCCAGATGCCTGTTCCAAAGCCGGGCATTGGCCAAGTGCTCGTCAAAATCCATAAAACTGCCATCTGCGGCACGGATTTGCATATCTATAACTGGGATGATTGGAGCGAGCGCACCATCAAACCGCCGATGATCATCGGCCATGAATATGTGGGAGAAATTGCGGAGCTTGGCCCTGGCGTGCATGATTATCATGTTGGCGATCTGGTCTCCGGCGAGGGGCACATCGTATGCGGCCATTGCCGTAACTGCCGCGCGGGCAATGGTCAATGGTGCAAGTTCACCTATGGCGTAGGCGTCAACCGAGACGGCGCGTTTGCAGAATACCTCTGCATCCCGGAAACCAATGTGATCGCCATCCCCAAGGAAAAGGGCTTTGATGAGGAAATTGTATCGTTCTTTGACGCCTACGGCAACGCCGTCCATACGGCTACCATGTTCGATGTGGTGGGCGAGGATGTGCTAATTACAGGGGCAGGGCCTATCGGCATCATGGCTGTGGCCATCTGCCGCCAAAACGGCGCCAGGCGTGTGATCATCACGGACATCAACGAATATCGGCTGGACCTGGCAAGGCGGATGGGCGCGCACGCGGCGGTGAACCTGCAACAGGCAAGCCTGGAGGATGCGATGGCACAGCAGGGCATGGTGGAGGGATTTGACGTTGGGCTGGAGATGAGCGGAAGCGGCGCCGCGTTGAACCAACTGCTTCAAACCATGCGCAACGGCGGCAAAGTTGCGCTGCTGGGCATTGCGGGCCCCGGCACAGTGATCGACTGGAACGACGTCATCTTCAAGGGCCTCACGTTGCAGGGCGTCTATGGGCGCAAGATGTATGAAACCTGGTACAAAATGGTGGCGATGATTCAAGCTGGGCTGGATCTCTCCCCCGTCATCACGCACCGCTTTCATTACACACAGTTTCAGGAGGGTTTTGCCGCCATGAATGCCGGCAAAAGCGGCAAGGTCATCCTGAATTGGACAAAGGCATAGGAGGCGAGGACATGAAAATGGGCTTGGAAGTTTTTCAGGATCAGCTCAGTGCGATCCGCGCTGCCGGTACCTATAAGCAGGAGCGTGTCATCACAACGCCTCAGCAGGCGCGCGTCGATACCACCCAGACGCAAGGCGTGCTGAATATGTGCGCCAACAACTACCTGGGGCTTTCCAATCACCCGGCTTTGATCCAGGCTGCCAAGGACAGCTATGACCAGTGGGGCTTTGGGCTGTCCTCCGTACGCTTTATCTGCGGTACGCAGGAGCAGCACAAGCGGCTGGAACATAGCATTGCGGACTTTTTAGGCATGGAGGACGCAATTTTGTATTCCTCCTGCTTCGATGCCAATGGCGGCCTGTTTGAAACGTTGCTTTCCCAGGAGGACGCCGTGATCTCCGATGAGCTAAACCACGCCAGCATCATTGACGGCGTGCGGCTTTGTAAGGCCCGGCGCCTACGCTATCAGAACAATGACATGCAATCCCTGCGCCAACAGCTGGAAGAGGCGGCTGATTGCCGCATCAAGCTCATCGCCACGGACGGCGTGTTCAGCATGGACGGTTTTATCGCGAACCTACAGGGCATCTGCGATCTGGCGGAGGAATATGGGGCGCTGGTGATGGTGGATGACAGCCACGCCGTGGGTTTCATGGGCCCGCACGGGCGGGGAACCCATGAACATTGCGGCGTGATGGGCCGCGTGGACATCCTCACCGGAACGCTGGGGAAAGCCTTGGGCGGCGCCAGCGGCGGATATACCGCCGCCAAGAAAGAGATCGTCGATTTGCTGCGGCAGCGCTCTAGGCCCTATCTTTTTTCCAATACGCTGGCGCCTGCCATCTGCGCGGCAGGGATTCAGGTGTTCAAAATGCTGGAAGAATCCACCCAGCTGCGCGACAAACTCTATGAGAACACAGCCTATTTTAGGCAAGCCCTTGGAAAGCTTGGCCTGGACTCTCTGCCGGGCGAACATCCCATTGTGCCCATTATGCTCTACGATGCAAAAGTTGCGCAGACATTTGCCGCGCGCATGCTGGAAAAAGGCGTGTATGTCATCGGGTTTTCCTTCCCTGTGGTTCCCATGGGCAAAGCCCGCATCCGTACACAGATATCCGCCGGGCATACCAAAGAGGATCTGGATTTTGCGCTCCATTGCTTTGATGAGGTCAAGCGCGAGATGGGCCTGTAGCAGTCGCCCGCGCGGCGTGCAACTGCCTATCTTTTGCCATGGAATCATCGCATGCAGGCCCGGCATTCCAGTACGCTCCCTGATGGACGCAACAGCATAGCAAGAGACCGTTTCCATGATTGGAAACGGTCTCTTGCTTCATAGCGCTCACGCGGGGCGTTTATTCCTGGCAAAAATCATACATGGCCGCGATGTTCCTGGGCGGCGTGTCCGCCTGGAAATTGTGGCTGGGGGCCAGCACAAACCCTCCGCCGGGCTTCATGATGGAGATCAGGTTTTGCACTGCCGCGCGCACTTCCTGCTCCGTGCCTGTTGGCAGCAAGCGCTGTTCATCAATGCCGCCCCAGAAAACAATGTCCTTGCCAAATTCTCGTTTCAGCGTTGCAGGGTCCATGCCCGTGGCGTTGGTCTGCACGGGGTTAAGAATATCCACGCCTGCCTGGATCAAGTCGGGAATGATGGAGGCGATGGACCCGCAGCAATGCAGCATGATCTTGGCGTCCGTGATGGAGTGGATATAGGAAAAGATTTTCTGGTGATACGGAAAAATCAGCTCGCGATATGTAGCGGGAGACATCTGCAGCCTGTCCTGCATCCCCAGGTCATCCGCATAGCAGATTACCTGCGCGTACGGGTTCACCGCATCCAGGTAATTCTTGAAATAGCGCTTTTGCAGCGGCAACAGAATATCGTACAGTGTCCGCACCCAATCGGTATCAATCAGCAAGTCGCAGGCCAGGTTTTCATATCCCCTCAGCTTTTGCGAGGTCTCATAAAAGCCCGGAACGCCAAAATCCGCAATGATGGCATACTCCGTATTTTCATACAGGCGCTTGGTTTGTTCGCGCAGGCCCTCGTAGAGGATGGGATCATCCGGGTTTGGGAGCGCCATTTGGGCAAGCGCCTCCATCTCCACCCCTGCCAACGGCGAGTGCACCACATCAAAATAGGCATGGGGCACGGCCCGCTTGAAGCGGATGCCAAACCCGCTGGTAAACATCTCGTCTTGAATGTCGGGCGGAACCACTTTCAGGCTCACCCGGCGAAAATCCGAGTGAAAGCGAAGCATCATCGGCTCGCTGGGGGATACCGTACCCATGGTGTAATCGATGATGGGGCAAGGCTCGGGTTGCAGCTTCAAATACTGCTCCAAGGTCTGATACGCTTC
>JAVBSI010000038.1:0-11909 GCA_031556815.1 Eubacteriales bacterium
GGTACACGCCCTGCTGCTGGAGGAGAAGCCCCTGGGCAAGTAGGGGCCGCCGCCGGGCGGCGAATCCAAGGCAAAGGCGACAACAGAAACAAAGGGTGCAGACGGCTTGGCCGCCAGCGCCCTTTGCTTTAGCCGGGCCGCCGAAGCTCCGGAACGGGCCCCTGGGGCCCCGCCCTCCCCCGGGGGGCTGGGGCGGTCCGCTGTTTTGGGCGGGCTTGGCATGCAAAGGCCATGGCCAGGAATAATGCCGGGAGGCTGACCGGGAAAGGACAACGCAAAGGCGAGGGGTTTTCAGCATGAATCAGGAATCGGAAAAGCCCGTTGGGGCAAAGGAAAACGATCCGCCCAACGAGGCCGGGAAGATGATGGGACTCAAGCGCTTCCTGGCGCTGGTGATGCTAACGGACATCGCCGTGGCCTCGGGGCTGTACTTTTTGCTGATCACCCTGATCCCCGCCCCGGAAACCATCGAAAACCAATCGTATCAACGTAAAACTAAAGAGCTTGCCGCCTGCCATTCACAGCCTTCAAGCCCTTTCCGTGGCTTAAACCTTTTTCCCTTGAATGATTGTCTACCTTTTTGGGGTCACTTCAATAACGCTTGCAAGGATCTTTCTTTTTGTTTCGCCGCATGCTTTGCCGCGCTTGGGCAGTTTTCGCTAAAGAGGGGCATTGCCTCTACTGCGCGTAAAATGCCTGGATGCCCTGTTGGGTCATCTCACAGCAGTCTATCAGCGCCTGATAGTGGCTTTGATCCGGGGCGCCTTCCCGCAGGGTGGTTTCAAAGGCAACCGCGGCTTCATAGATGGCGCGGGCGGACAAATTGCCCGAGGAGCCTTTCAGCGTATGAATATCGCGCCCAAAGGCTTCCCTGTCTTCATGGGACACCAGGCTGTCCAGGTGTGGAAAGACTTGCGTTTCCAGGCCGGTCGCAAACATTTGAAGCATTTTGTCATAGAGGGCTTTGTTTCCGTTTAGCCGTTTTAGGCCGTCTTGAAAATCCACGCCCGGGATCTCATCCGACTTTTGCGCCGGCGTGGCCGCCTCGGCCGCGGGCTTGCCTGACTGGGGCAAAAAGGGGAGAAGATTTTTTTGGAGTTCGGCAAAATCAATGGGCTTGCCAATATGGCCGTTCATGCCCTCGGCGTGGCAGCGGTCGATTTCCCCCTGCATCACATGGGCGCTCATGGCAACAATCGGAATATCGTGATACGGCTTGCCGCATTGCCGAATGGCAACGGCAGCCTCATGCCCGTCCATCACCGGCATTACGATGTCCATCAGCACAAGGTCATACCGCTGCTTGTCCAGCATCTGGATCGCTTCTTGTCCGTTGGAGGCAACATCAGGGACGATCCCAAATTCGCCCAACATGCCCGCCGCGACCTCCTGGTTGATTTCGTTATCCTCCGCCACCAATACCCGCGCGCCGTAAAACTTTTTGAGCTCGTCCTCGATGCGGTTCGCCTTGCCCGCCATGGTATTGGATAGCCTTTGAATAAAGGCGGAAGGCACAAAGGGCTTCTCGATCACATCCCGGACACCCTCTTCCTGGATCTCGCTGCCCGGCAGCAGCTTGGAATAGGCGGAAACCATCAGCAGCTTGGTGCGGTCCACGATGATATGGCGCATTTTTCGGGCCAGCTCTATGCCGTTTTCCTCACCGATGAGGTAATCCAGGATGATGATGGCGAAGGGCCGCCCTTCCTCCTGGGAAACCCGCACCAGCTCCAGCGCCTGCTCGCTGTTGCGGGCCGCCTCCGTTTCGATGCCCATCTCCCGCAAAAGGAGTTGCATGATCAGGACGGCATACTCGTCATCATCCACGATCAAAACGCGGTTGGCGCTGACGCTGATGCCGCGGATGCAATCCGACATGGTGGTGGTATTGCGCGTTTTGCCAAAGGGGATGCGCACCTGAAAACGCGTGCCTTTGCCCAGCTCACTCCATACCTCAATGCTGCCGCCCATGAGCTCCACCAGCTTTTTGGTGATGGTCATGCCCAGGCCCGTGCCCTTGCCGGTGTGCTTAAAATTGTTGTGGAACTGCGAAAAGGGAGAAAACAGCTTGCTAAGGTTTTCTTCGCTCATGCCATAGCCCGTGTCATCCACCGTGAAGCAAAGCCACTGTCGGGGGTCGCCTTCTGGGGGAGGCTCCTTTCGTACCGTCAGGATGATATGCCCTTCCCCTGTGTACTTGGCGGAATTGTCCAGCAGGTTTTTGAGCACCTGCCACACCCTGGTTTTGTCCCCATAGAGATAATAGGGAACATCCGGGGCGATGTCCATCAGCATTTCGATCCGCTTGGAACCCACCCGCTCGGAAGCCACCATAAAGGCATTTGCGATAATATCCTCCAGGTCAAACTCATCCTCCACCAGATCCATTTTGTCCTTATCAATTTTGGAAAAATCCAGAATGTCATTGATGATGGTCAGCAGATTATTGGCGGAGAGCTGGATTTTTTTAAGCAGCTCATAGTTTTCCTCTGTTTGCTCGCGGCGCATCGCCAGGGTGGTCAACCCGATGACGGCGTTCATGGGGGTTCTGATTTCGTGGCTCATATTCATCAGGAAGCGGCCTTTCAGCTCATTGGCCTCTTTTTCCTGCTGTGCGGCATTGGTGAGCATGGCTTCACGCTGTTTTTCAGCGGTGACGTCGTTAAAAATACCGAACAGGCAGGGCTCTCCCTTGTACTCCGTCATGTTTCCGATAAAAACGGTTTCAATCAGTTTGCCGGTTTGGGATTTCAAAATCCACTCGAAGGTGACGCTCTCTGAAAAGCTCATGTGCCTGAGCTGCTCGTCCGCGAAAACACCCGCGGGCACGCCTCCGGCCTGCGTTTCGGCTGAAATGGCCAGGATGTCGATATCCCGCGTTTCATAGCTGGAGTCCATTTCCAGCATCTTCAACAACGCGTTGTTCGCGAACAGCATGATATGGGTGTTCGGGTTGCCGATAAACATGGGGGTCGGCGCCGTTGTAATGATATTTTGCAGGGACGCTTCCGCCTTTTGGATCACATCCAGCAGCTCCTGGGCCGTGTGCAGGGACTTTTGCGTCTGGATCAGCTGGAGGTTGCGTTTTTTAACGTTGTAAACAAAAACCAAAAGGATCGCAATGATGACGTTGGCAAAAGCCATAAACATGATGATCATGGCAAACTGGGTTGGATTGGTTTGCGAAAACGGAAGCGGGTTATGGATCAGCCGCGCCCCGTCCGGCAGCATGCTTTCCTGAACCCCCCACCGCTCCATAGCCGTGTAATCAAACACCCACGAGCTATCCGCCTGGGTGTCCAGCGTCACGGGCAGGGCGGCGATATCCTCGCCGTTCAAAACGGAAAGGGCCAACTCGGCCGCGCGCTGGCCTTGGGCAAAAGCGGAGGCGTATTTTCCACCCAGCTGGCCAAAGCCGCAGGTGGTATCCATCAAGCCAAAAATCGGGCGGGGGCAAATGTCCGCGAAAAGGGTTTGGGACTGCTTCACGAAGGAATACAGCCCCGTTTCGTCCACAAAATAATAGCCGGTCAGCACCAGCGTGTCCTCCGGCAGGGTTGCCAGCTTCTGGCAAAGGGCGTCCCAGGGCATATTGTCGTTGTAGGAAAACGTTACGCCCTGGCTTTCAAAGCCCCCCAGCTGTCCCTTGATCTCCTGGGCCCAGATCCGGCCGGACTGAGTATTGTCGTTGATGACGAAAATGTTCTTTGTGGCAGGGTAGGCCTTTAGCATATACTGCACGGTGTCTTTGGCATAAATGCTTTCGGCCACGCCCGTCGCCTTGTTTTGGAAGGAATACGTCATTTCAGGGGTGTAATTGTTTATCCCGCAAAAAATCACGGGCGCACCGGGAAACAACACCTTGTAATACTGCTGCACCAAGCTGAACGCTTCGTTGTCCGAGGCGATGATCAGATCCGGCACGGTAGCCTGGCAGCTGTTGCGCAGGGTACTGGTGATCAGGTTTTCTCTGTTTTCCTCGCTGCGCAGCCGGTTGGCGTTGGCATGCACCGTAAGGATATTCACGGAATCCGCATTGTCCAGCACGGAATGGATGCCCTCGTCCAGTTGTTGCTCCCACAGCATATCAGGATAATAGGAGGATACATGCAAAACATTTTTCACCGTGTTTTGATCCGAATAACGATAATTGGGGATGGCCTCAAACGCGCCGTCGCGCTGCATTTTTTCCAGAATTTGGGTCAGCATGGGCAAAAGGGCCGCGTGTCTCGCGTTGATGTAGGGATAGACCGGCATGGTGGCAATGATGCCCGCCGACTTAAAAGCCGAGGGCAGATAGTCGCTGATGGCCTGGGTGGAACTGGTGACAATCACGTCACACTGGCCGGATTGCAATGCCTCCATCAAGCCGTCCACCGTATGCTGGTGGATCACAATGGCGTCCTGAGGCAGGGCTTTTTCAATAAAGGTTTTCTGGTACAGGATGCCAACCCGCAGACCCGCGGTCTCCCGCCAGCTTGTAAGATTAATATCGGAGCCTTGCAAGGCAAAGGCCTCAAAGCTGATTACCCCGGTGGAAACCGGTACCTGCAGCAGCCCGGGATAGGTGACGCTCAGACCGTCCTCCTGGTTGATAATGCCATCCGCCTCGCCGCTATTGGCGGCCATCAACGCGGTGGTCATCCCCGTCGCTTCCACGGAAAAGCCATATCCCATTTGCTTGAAGGCATGGTACAGGATGCGGTCATAGGCGATATCAACATCCTTGGAGACGGTAAATACAAGCGCTTTGCTGGTGCTTTGGATCGCTGCGGCGCTCCAGGGATAGAGGGAAAAAGGACGGAACAACAGGAGAAGAGACAGCATCGATGCAACCCAGCGTTTCATACGTAAGCACCTTCCTGCCATTATAATAGAATGACACGGCTCATGATACCCACATGCGGTTGCGGCTGCGCGGACAACTATACCAAACAAAACAAGTATATCACGTTTTTTCTTGATTCGAAAACCCGCTGCATCAAGTGGGTTGCCAAATGTGAGGAAAAATGAGGTATTTCCTCAAAAAAAAAGACGAAAAAAGGGGGTGGGAGGGCTTCAGTATATCCTTACCGACCTGAGCCTTTCGGAGAACATCGCAGGGCTGCCGACCTGACGCAAAGCCAGGTGGCGGTTCGGCTACAGACCATAGGACTGAGCATTTCGCGTTCCAGGCTGTTGAGGATTGCCCTGAAGCTGTTGGCTATTCCCGCAAGCGCTGCGGTTGCTTTGAAAGTCCTATTCAAGCGTGCGTATGCGGATTTTTGCGGGGCTTGAAAGTGAGCTGAAAGCAAGGGTTACGGCCGCAAACGCAAAGAAATGAAATGACGATTTCGATCACGGAGCCGTCGCCACGCCTTCATCACAAATCGTAGGCGGCGTTCCCCCGCCCGGCCCAAAAATTCAATTGTAGGGCCGGGCGGTCTGTGATATGATAAACCAACATCAGGGGGAGCGGGGGCTCCCCCTATCCACAAGTTGTCCACTAGAAGCAGAAAGGATTGGGGCTATTGAAAAAGCAACAGGTTTCCCGTATTATTATCGCAATCATGATCGCGTCTTTCTTCACGCTGTCGGCGGCGGCCGCCCCGGCCGCGGATACGGCCTTGCGCTTTGACCGGGACGGACGCTTTACCATCATGGTGATCGCGGACGTGCAGGACAGCGTACAGCTAAACCACTATACCAGCCTGCTAATGAACGCGGCATTGGATCGGGAAAAGCCGGATCTGGTGGTGTTGCTGGGGGATAATATCTACAGCCTGGCGCCCATGCTGATCTTCAGCGAGAAAAACACCAAAACAGCCATCCAAAACATGTTGGAGCCCATCACCGCAAGGGGCATCCCCTTTTGCCTGGTGATGGGCAACCATGATTCCGAGGGAGCCATGGCCCGCAAGGATCAGATGCTCCATTACCAGACCTTTCCGGGCTGCCTGGCGCAAATGGGAGACAATGAGCCCAGCGTCGGTGATTATCAGCTTACCATCAAAGCCAATGATTCCGACAAGGACCTTGTGAACCTGTGGTTCTTGGACTCCGGTGATAACCGCCCCCAGAGCGAGGGCGGCGGATATGCCTATGTGAGGCCGGAGCAGATTGCCTGGTATGAACAAACGGCCGCGCGGCTCAAGGCGCAAAACGACGGCGTGCCGCTCCCCTCGCTGTTGTTTCAGCACATACCGGTACCCGAGCTCTATCAGGTGCTGGAGGCCGTCCCCAAAGGGACGCCGCAGGCCGTGCGGGGCTTTCGCACATATAGCGACCGATACTTTGTAGCCAATCCGAAACTGGTGACCAAAGGCACCATGGGCGAGGCGCCCTGCGCCTCGGATGTGAACAGCGGGCAATTTGACAGCTGGCTGCGCCAGGGCGATGTGATGGCGGCTTTCTTCGGCCACGATCATGTGAACGACTTTGAAAGCGCCTATCAGGGCATCGATTTGGTCTATACCTCCGGGGTGGGCTTCTACGCCTACGGCAAAGGCGATGAGCATGGGGTGCGCATGATCGAGCTTTCCCAAAGCGACCCCGGGCGGTACGCCACCCGAATGCTGTATTATAAGGACCTGGTCACAGAGCCCATCCCCCCCCGTCTCAGCTCCATGGGACAGCTGATTTTTATGGGCGTTGTCGCCGGCGGCGCAGCGATACTGCTGATTCTTGGCCTGGCAGGCTTTCTTTGGACCCGCCGCAGAAGGCGGCGGCGCAAGAAAGCCCAGCTTGCCCAGGCGGGGCACGCGTAGGGCCTGTTCAAAAATCCCCGTACACTCACAAAAGGGGCGGCTTTGCGGCCGCCCCCGGGAGAACCAAAGACCTTTCACAGGCCTGCGTTATCTGGCGCACCGCAGCAAGCAAAGCGTGCCAAAGAACAGTCCAAGCATCACACCGATAAAGAACATCACCAGTAAAAACACGGCGAAAGCCGCCAGGATGCTGCCCGCGATCAGCAGCGTGTCAATGAGAAACGCGGTCAAAATCACCAGCAAAACGGCAAACAGCAGCGTGAGCGGAACAAAGCGGCACGCGGCGATGACGCTGGCGCCAAAACGCAAGATCAAAGCCATCAATACCACGACCGCGATCAGGCCGACGGCCAGCATCACGATGATGGTTGGTTGTGTGATGACCAAAATTTCAAAAAAAGCAAGCACGGCCATCAACGCTCCCACGAAGCCCGCCAAAAGCGCGATTACCCAGCCTGGGACGATGGGCCTGCAACATATGGCGAGGGGTTTTTGTTGCACGAAAGTCACCTCCTTCCCGCGCCATGATATGCGAGAAGGCAGGACGGGGTTCATCGCCCCCGCGCCCATGGCGGCGCGCCGGTTCGTTCCTTGCTCGCGCCGCCGCGCCCGGCCACACCGTCCATTCTCATGCCGCTGCGGACGCGTAGGACGATGGTTTTTGGATCGTGTTGATAGCGTATAATGAAGAATGATGTGATGAAACACATTGTGATTACGTAAGCTCCTTGGCGGCGGCTGAAATGCGCCACCTGGCGCGACCCCAAACCGGGAGCCGCGTTTCCCTTGATTTGGCTCGGTTTTCCCCCCCTTACCGGCAGGCGGGCCTCCCCGCGAACACTTTCGCCCTTCAGGCGTATCATGGAGCGAAGGAGGGGATCGCATATGAACACGCACCCAAATCATTGGACCACGCCAATCCCTAATGTAAGCTGTTCACAACCTTGTACCAAACCCATCCCGCCGCCCGCTTGCCAGCCCATGCCGCCCTGCCCCGCACCCAGCCCGAAGCCCTGCTGTACATCAAGCGCCCAATCTTGCTGTACGGCGGGGCCAGCGGGGCCAGCGGGGCCCGCTGGCCCCGCCGGCCCGCGAGGATCCGCCGGCCCGCAGGGAACTGAGGGCCCTCCGGGCGCAATGGGACCCGCTGGGTCCCCAGGACCTGCCGGTCCCCAGGGCCCCGCTGGCCCCGCCGGCCCCACTGGCCCCACCGGGCCTCAGCAGCCCTACGGCGCCATTGCCACCAACGGAGGCTCGGTGCACAATCTCACCGCAACAGCGCAAGTGCTTTGCTTTGATATGCTGCTTGTGTCCAACGGGGTTGTGCCTTCCATCACTCCCTGCAGACTGACCTTTACCATGGGTGGAACCTATGAGATCATCTACAAATGGCTTATCACATCGCCGGTGGCTACGGCTGTGACCGTGGCGGTTCGCAGAGCGGGCACAGTCATCGTGTCGGAGACGTATACCTTAGCCGCCAACTCCCAGCGCACCATTTACAGCTCATTCTTCATGGCGCTGAACGCAGGGGATGTGCTTGACCTGGTGGCTTCCTCGGTACCCAATGCCACGGTCACCTCACCGGCGGGCCTTGCCTCCGTATTCTCCGCCAAAAGGATCGGCGACGCTCCGCTGGTCGGCTTCACCCCCGGTAATATCGGCGTGCAGGCCCTCAGCTGCCTGACCCCGGAGCCCTGACGCGCATTGCGCGATCCAAGCCGGCACGGCCTTCGGAAAAAACCGATGAGCCGCGAAAAACCGGAGCGGAGGGCCATGGCCCTCCGCCCGGTGATGCGCCGGTATGCGGGGCGCGTGGCCACAGGCGGCCATCCGGCATACATCCTGGCTAAGTATAGAGGCAAAGGACTGATCGTATGGAAAACCAATGCGGCGGCTGCGGCTGCTCACAGTCCACGGGCGCCAGCGGCGCATGCGCCGGCAACGTGCCCTGCGCCAGACCGCGGGCGCGGAATTTCAGCTTTTTCAAGCTGGCCCGGGGCGCCAACATCGGGCTTCCCGGGGCGATTTTTCAGCTGAGCGACCCCTGGGGCGTCAGCCTTCGCCAGGCCGCCTCCAGCCAAACCGGCGAGGTGCGCTTTGGCGATTGGATGCCCGGGCCCTACCTGCTACAAGAAACCGTTCCCCCGCCCGGTTATCAATGGGACCCTACCGTCCACGAGGTCATCATCCGCCGGGATGGAAGCATCCTGCTAGACAGCAGCGCCCAGACCCCCGCCATCTTGTACAATGATCCGACGTCCGGCGGCGCTACCGCCGTGTTTGCCGGCCCATAGCCCGGCGCGGCTCGGAGGGGCGCGCGTCCTGAGTTGACAGGAATGCTTCTATTGGGCATACTGGGAGCGACAGTGTACAAAAGCGAGGGATGTCTATGGCAAAAACTTCAAAGGAACCCCGCGACGGGGACCACAGCCCCGCCCCAGAGGAGATCAAAATGATGGGGCTGCGGCTTTTCCTGGCCATCATTATGCTCGTGGGCATTGCGCTGGCGGCCGGGCTTATCCTCTTGCTCAACAGCCTGTTACCCGCCCCTGCTAACCCCAATATTAAGGCCGAATGGATCTACAAGCTGGCCCAAGTGACCATCCTGGCGCTGGGCGTGATCACGGGCGCGGGCGCGGCCGCCCTGGGCTACCGCAACCAGCGGGTCAAGGAGGCGCAGATGCGCCTGCAACAGGAGCAAACCCGCCTCCAGCAGGACGGAAAGTTTACCGAGCGCTTTTCCCAGGCGGTACAGCATCTGGGCAGCAACGACCAGCCCTCTCTTTGCATCGGCGGCATCTACGCCCTGGAGCGCCTGGCCAAGGACTCCCGGGCCGACCGGGAGCAGATCGTGGAGGTGCTTTGCAGCCGGTACAGCGAGATGGCGCAGGCCCTGGACGGGGACAGGGCCCCGGTGCGACCCCCTCAAAACCTGGCCATGCAAACCATCAATAAGGTGCTGAAACGCCTGTTTACAGAGCGCAACGATTTGGCCTGCGACCTGTCCGGGTTGGAGCTTCGGGGGCTGGATTTGTCTGGGTGTTACATGAGTAAGGTGGTGTTTCGCGGGACGGGGCTGCGAAAAACAAGGCTTTGGGGCGTTCATTTGGAAGGTACGGAGCTTGGGGGCGCAAACCTGGAAGGTGCGGACCTTTTGGACGCGCACCTGGAAAGTGCGAACCTATTGGATGCACATCTAGAAAACGCAACGCTTCGGATGGCCCACTTGGAAGGCGCGGAGCTCTCGTATACACGCCTGGAAGGCGCAAGGCTTTTTGCCGCGCACCTGGAAGGCGTAAAGCTTTGGGATGCACATCTGGAAGGCGTAAACCTCGCTGGCGCAAACCTGGAAGGCGCAAAACTTTCCGGCGCGTACTTGGAAGGCGCAAATCTTGTGAATGCAAACCTGCAAGGCGCCAAGCTCACACGCGCCCGCTACGGCTCCAACATCCTTGCCGCCGCTTGGAACGAGCAAACCATCTTTTCCAACGGGCAAAAGGGCGTGCCGGACGTTGCCCCGGACCGGGAACCCGCCCCCGCCGATCCTATCGATCCCCCCTGCGCCCCCACCTCCGTTTGATGCCTCGCGCCCCCCTCCTCCATCACCACAAAAAACCCTCGCGGACACTTGGCCCGCAAGGGTTTTTCTTTTCCAACGGCGTATGGCCCCCAGCCTTTACTCCTCCACCTGCTCGCAGTATTCCTCCAGCGTCCAGCCCTTGTCGCGGATGGCCTGGGCGATCTCCACGCCCACGTAGCGGTAGTGCCAGGGCTCGTAGGGGATGCCGGTGATGTCCTCCTTGCCCAGGGGGTAGCGGATGATGAAGCCGAAATCCCAGCAGTTCTCGCTAAGCCACTGAAACTGCTCCGTCTCCTCAAAGCCGCTCTTGTTGTGGCGGGTGGTCACGTCAAAGGCCAGGCCGGTCTGGTGTTCGCTGGTGCCAGGCAGGGCCGCGGTGCCCTCGGTGTCGTTTTCGTACAACTCCTCCTGGGTCTCCTGGGTGCGAAAGCCGCTGGTGATGGTAAATTTCGTCACCCCGTCCTGGTTGGCCTGCTTGAACATTTCGTTGGCCGCCAGGAAAGTCTGCTCCCGCAGGCGGATGGCGCTGCCCGATAGGCCAAAATTCCGTTTCTGCTCGTACAGCACCACTAGGTCCTCCGGCTCATAGTCGTCGGGAAGCGGGTTGTCCCCATTGACCAGCAGCACCGCCGCTGCCGCTGCCGCCCGGGCGGCACGCGCCAGGGGAAAGGGCCACGGCGCGGGCGGGTCCTCCGCGATGGGCCACGGGGCGCCGGTCAGCTTCGCGCCGCCGCTGACCAGCAAAGCGGCTGCCATCGCCAGGCAGCAAAACCCCTTACCCCATGCTCGCATCCAGTTCTTCTTCACAGTGATCCTTCCTTTCCCCCGCCGCACGGCGCTTATTTTTTACCTATAGTATACCATGATCGCCCCAAGGCTAGACAGCTTCCCACAAGGATGTTACAATCGTTGCGACCATCATTGCCAAAGGGAGGCTTTGCCATGACCCCTAAAGAGCGCTTGCTGGCGCGCATCCACGGCCAAAGCGTGGACCGGGTGCCCAACCTGAACATCCTGATGCAGTTTGCCGCCCGCTACGGCGGCGCCACCATGGACCGGTTCTGCCGCGACCCCATCGTCCTGGCGGAGTGCAACATCAAGGCCTGTCAGGACTTTGGCATCGACCTGCTGAACACCATGAGCGACCCCTACCGGGAAACCGCCGATTTCGGCGCGGACATCAGCTACCCTTACGATAGCCTGCCCGTCTGCCCACCCTTCATCACCGGGCCCCAGGACATGCGCCGCCTGAAGCCCTTCCGCATGGAGGACTCCCACCGCATGATGGACCGCCTGCGCTCCATCCAGCACTACCGCCAGGCGGCTGGGCAGCATTGGCCCGTGATGGGCTGGGTGGAGGGCTCTATGGCCGAATGCGCCGATCTGATGGGCCTCACCCCCCTCATTTTCGCCATGGAGGACGAGCCCGCCATGGTACGCGATATGCTGGACATCTGCCTTGAAACCGCCCTGGGCTGCATCCAGCCCCAAATCCAAGCCGGGGCGGAGCTCATCGGCGTGGGCGACGCCGTTGCCTCCGTGCTGGGCCCTGCCGTGTACCGGGAGTGGGTTCTACCCTA
>JAVBSI010000045.1:0-36114 GCA_031556815.1 Eubacteriales bacterium
ATGAAGCGTCTCTCCGGGCACAATATGGCTGGGACTGAGCGTCATAGCAACATTACCTTCCGAAATGGCAGGTATGGCGGTTAGCAATGCGATCAACAACAAAATCGAACCCACTTTACGAAACATCGGCGACTCTCCCCAGTTTGTATTTACCCCTTCATTGTTCATGAAAAAAGGCATTTCAAATAAACATACTTCGACATATAGACGTAAAAATCCTGGATGGTCATTGCATTTTACAATGGATTGACAAGTATTTCAACTTGCGTTCCACTTCTTTTTGAGGAAGGAATTGCATAGGATGGCTTATCTCAAGGGGAGATCACCATGGGCCCCAACGAAAATGAGGTGGGAGTATTGGCCGAAAAAATAGCTTGGATTGCCTGGCTGGCTGTACCAAGCTTATTGGTCTATCTGCTGAGCAATCGTTTGACCCCCAAAAAAGGGTTTTTGCGGGCCAGTGAAAAGCTTTTTTTGGGGATGGCGCTGATCTATCTGCTCAATATAGCACTTTCGCCCATGCAGCTGACGATATCAGAAAACCCGCTGTCATCGGTGGCAGCGGGCTATCTTGGGCTTCCAGGGGCAGTGCTTGCCTTTATCATCCAACGGTTGTGAACAGCTGGCCGCTCGCTATAGCTCAAAGACCTCCGTATCCTGTAAAGCCTTTGCGATCAAAGCCTCTGTATCAAGAAGCGCTTCTCCCTCCACGATAATTTCTAGCTTGGGTTTGGTGGCGGGATGCCTGGGGGTAAAGATAGTGCAACAGTCCTGGTAAGGCAATGAGGATGTTTCAAAGGTGCCGATCTTGATCGCAACATCAATGATCTCCTGCTTATCAAAGCCGATCAGTGGCCGAAATACGGGGATGTCTGCGATGGCATCCGTACAGGCAAGGGATTGCATGGTTTGGCTGGCTACCTGTCCAATGCTTTCCCCTGTGACCAGGGCCTGGGCTCGCTCTTTGTGGGCAATGGCATTGGCAATGCGCATCATGTATCGGCGCATGATGAGAGTGGTGTATTCGGGGTGGCATTTTTCGTGGATCAGCAGTTGGATCTCCGTGAAGGGCACCACATGAACCCGAAGCCCACAGAGACTTTCACTGAGGATTCGGGCTAAGTCCAGCACTTTCTCCTTGGCGCGGTCGCTGGTATAGGGAAAGGAATGAAAGTGTACCGCACTCAAAGTGACGCCACGCTTGGCGATCATCCATCCGGCCACCGGGCTGTCGATGCCGCCGGATAGCAGCAATGTTGCGCTGCCATTGGTGCCCACTGGCATTCCCCCCACGCCTGGTATAGCCGCGGTATACAGATATGCGAGATCGCGAATCTCCACGGAAAGAACGGTATCTGGGCTATGCACATCCACAGAAAGCTGGGGCAAATGAGCCAGCACATAGCTGCCAATCTCGATATTGATTTGGGGCGAATCCTTGGGATACCTTTTATCGCTGCGGCGGGCCTGCACCTTGAAGGTCCCCTGGCAATGCTGCAACAGCGCCACTGCTTGGCGGCAAATGACTTCAAAGTCGCCTTTGTCCATTTCCAAAGCCCTGCACACGCTGTGAACACCAAACACGCGGGAGACTCTGCGGATCCCTTCCTCCATGTCTGTCAGGTCGTTGACATAAATCCGGCTGTCGCTGAGCCACACATGCCCACCGATCTCATGAACCGCTTTTTTGATCCGATCCACCAGAATGCGCAAAAAATAGGGGCGGTTTAGGCCCTTCAAAAAAATCTCTCCAAAACGGACCAATACCACTTCTCGCAACAGTTTGTGCTCCTTTGCGTATGTTTATCTGCGTCTAAGTTTCCCAAGTGTTTGCACATGATGGATCAGCCTCTCCGCTGCAAAGGTTACTTCCTCCCTTGTGTTTTGAAAAGAAAAGCTGATGCGAACTGTACTGTCAATGACCTCTGGTGCCAGATGCATAGCGGTTAGCACATGAGAACGCCTTGCCTTCTTGGCGGAACAGGCCGCACCGGTACCGATGATAATGCCGTCCGCCTCCAAAGCGTGCGTCAGCGTTTCCGCACGCACAGGCGGGAAGGAAAGCGCCATGATATGGTTGGCCAATTCCTCCGGCTCCAACCCCTGCCCGAGAAGGAGATATTCCAGCCTGGCATCATCCATGGCATCCAGCAGAGCCCGGCGAAGAATTTTGATGTGAGCACTGATGAATGCCGTATGAGGATATTTCTGGATCGCTGCATGCAACCCCGCAATGCCTTCAGTGTTTTCGGTGCCGCTGCGCAGGTTCCCCTGCTGACCGCCGCCTACCAGCAAAGGACGAATCCGGTGGCCGCCACGCACAACCAACGAACCGACCCCTTTGGGGCCATGGATTTTGTGCCCGCTGATGGCATAGGACTGCACACCGGTCTCTGCCATGGAGAACGGGATTCGCAAATAACCCTGCGAACCATCCACATGGATAGCGGCGTCCGGGACCGTGTGGTTCCGCAGTCTCGCGATTTTGTTGATGGGCATGATGACCCCTGTCTCATTGCAAACCTGCATCAGGCAGATAAGCTGCACTCTTTCGTCCAGGAGAGATTCAAATGCGTTTAGATCGATGCTGCCCTGGGAAGTGAGGGGGATTTCCTTGGCGACTTGGCCGTGAAGCGCCGCAGCTTCCAGACAGGCGTTCTTGACGGCAGCATGCTCTGCGGCGCTATACAAAATGACGCCATTTTTTCTACGCTGCCCGATCATGTGCCCGATAATAGCTAAATTGTTACTTTCTGTGCCGCCGGAAGTAAAGAGCACGTCTTTTCCCGACGCACTGACATTGGCGGCCACCGCCGTTCGAGCCCATTTTAGCCGCTGCTCCACATGCATCGCAGCGTCATAGAGTGCGGAAGGATTGTAAAAATCATCCCGCATGCTGGAAACCATAGCGGAAATGGTTTCGTCAAAAGGTTTAGTTGTAGCCGCATTGTCCAAATAGACCAGCATAATCCCCTCCTACTCGCGGTAGGCGCCCTGCGGCAAATATTTCTTGACCAGATCCACCAATTCATTGGAGGGTTCCAGTACAATCATATTTCGATTGCTTCCTTTTTGGTAATAAAAATAATACAGCTCTGCGCCTCGATTGAGAAACCAGTTTTTGCGGATCAGACCCGGCATGTTGATGAGCTTGCGAAATCCCTCGCTATCCACCGGACCAAAAGCTTCCACATTCTTTACCCGCATGGTACCAAGCGTTTTGCGCTTTTGGTTGTTAAACACCTTGGCAAAATCCAGATCTCCATTGGTGAAAGTATACTCATATTCGGTGCGGATGCGATCCTTGTACAAAAACAAAAGCACCGCACAGCCCACAGAAAGAAGCGTGAGAATCAAGGCTTCCAGCTGAAAGGCAAACAGTAGGTTAGAGAGCATCATGAAGCCAAACAGCGCAACAATCACCATGATCAGCGTTGCGCAATAATACAGGATGTCTTGCAATCCCTTGCTTTTTTGCACCACCACTTCTTCCCAAAAGTGATCAACCGGCATATTCTTCCCTCCCTTTTCATTTCCATGTACGGCATGCTAGACTGCTTTGGGGATCCACAGCGCCCAATAGGACAGCGACACCAAAATGCCCAACATGGCGCCTCCAAGTACCTCCAAAGGAGTATGCCCTACCAATTCCTTGAGCTGTTCATCGGAAATGGGTTTGCCATCAATGAGCACATCCTTTAAAATCTGGTTGATGACCGTGGCTTGTGTGCCGGTCTCTCTGCGCACACCGGCGGCATCATACATCACAATCATAGCCAATACGGTACAGATGGCAAAATCGACGGTATCAAATCCGTGGATGAAACCCACCATCATGCCCAATGCTACCACCATGGCAGTATGGGAACTTGGCATTCCGCCAGAGCCAAAAAATCGGCCGAAATTCCACTTGCGTTCAACCACATAGTAGATTGGGATTTTGAGTGTCTGCGCTGCGAACCATCCCAGCATCGCGCAGAAGAGTGGTTCGTTACGAAATACATCAAAGATGGAATGTGCGCTCAATCGCTTCCCCTCTCTCTAGCCAACAGAATGAGACCCATTGCAAAACCTCTTTTATCATACAACATTCATTTCGCTCGTACAAGCGTCTGTCGGGCTAAATCGCACAAGAATATCCCGGAAGAACCCCAAGGGCTCAGAGCCTCAGTGGCTTTGGCAACAGCCTGCTGGGCGTCAAGGCGCGTTTGTTCCACCCCCGCCACTGCGGGCCAGGTTATTTTTCCACGGGCGGCATCCATACCGGTCTGTTTGCCCATGGCAAGGGCATCCCCGCCGATATCCAACAGATCGTCCACCATTTGAAAGGCGAGCCCAAGATGGGTCCCAAACACCCGTCCGGCCGTAAGTTGGTCCGGGGATGCGCCAGCCAGCAGCAATCCAGCCACCACCGGCGCGGTGAGTAGATCGGCTGTTTTGTGCTGGTGGATGTATCGTACCAACTCAGCGCTTGGGCTAGCGCCTTCCAACATCACATCCAGGGTTTGTCCGGCGATCATACCGCAGGCCCCGGCCCGCGACGCGATCTCTCGGATGGCGGCCATGGCTTGGGTTGGTTTTTCCGTGGACATAGGTGCAGCCAGCATCGTTTCATAGGCCAGGTTCAGCAGTCCATCCCCTGCCAAGATGGCGATGTTTTCTCCAAAAACCTTGTGGTTGGCGGGTTTGCCACGGCGCAGTTCGTCATCATCCATGGCGGGCAGATCATCGTGAATCAGAGAATAGGTATGGATCATCTCCAGGGCGCAGGCGAAGGGGAGCGCGTGCTGCCAATCGCTTTGCACCACGGTATAGGAAGCTAGCAAAAGCACCGGGCGCAGGCGTTTTCCTGGCAAAAGCAGGCTATAGCGCATGGCGCTGCGCAAAGGTTCCGGGATTTCTCCCTCCGCGGGAGGGGGTAGGGCCGCCGCGCGCAGGACCTGATTGCCCGCCAACAATGGAAATTCCTGCAAGGCTTCTTCAACAGCCTGCTGATAGCTTTGATACTGGTCATGCGTGGGAGGTTTTTGTTCCATAGTTACTCCTCGCCCGGGGGCAGTGCGTCTTCTTGGGGAAGCATTCCATCCAATAAGCTGGCCTGCTCTACCACACTGGAGGGCACGGGGCGCTGCCACTCCCCCATGCCTAGCTTCATTTCCAGCATCTTCGCCTTGGCCTGTTCCAGTTCGGCGGTAAGGCTGTTTGACAACAGAATGCCTTCCTCGTATTTCTTCAGAAGCTCCTGGAGAGGCAACTCTCCTTGTTCCATTTGGTCCGCCAAGGCTTCCAGCTGTTCCAGCCTTTGCTCAAAACTGGGCACTTGGCTTGCTTTACTCACTTTTCCAGCCATGACGGCTCCTCCTCCCATACCCTTGTAACCTGGGCGCTCAGCTGGCTGTCTTTCAGTAAGATGCGCACATCGCTTCCTACAGGTACTTCCCTTGCGGATTGTATGGGGCGATCCCCTCGCATGACCAGGGCATATCCCCTTGACAGCGTTGCCACGGGCCCGGATGCTCGAAGGCGTATGCCGCTTTGCGTTATCTGGCCGGTTTTATGTATCATCAAGTTGCCGACGGCGGCATCCAATCGCTGGAAGGCGTGCTGAACACGGGCCAGCATGCTTTCTTGCCGTCGTTGTGGATCATGCTGGGAAAGACGCTGTACCAACGAGGCTAGGTCCATCTGGCGCTGGCTCAGGCCAAAGAGGTAGGCTCTTTCCAACCTGCCCTCCAGCTGCGCGATGGCAGCCAACAAACCATCCCGTGGTTGCACCACCAGTTCCGCCGCCGCGGACGGGGTGGGCGCTCTCAGATCCGCCACAAAATCCGCTATCGTCACATCCGTCTCATGGCCAACCGCACTGACCACCGGCTTTTTGCAGCCGAAGACGGCCCGGGCTACCCTTTCGTCATTGAAGGCCCACAGGTCTTCCACGCTGCCGCCTCCCCGGCCCACAATGATGATGTCCACCTCCGGCAGGTTGTCCAGCGCGGCGATGCCTTCCGCGATCTCGCGGGCCGCGCCTTCACCCTGAACCTGTACTGGACAAAGGATCAGAGGCATGCCTGGGTTTCGACGCCAGGCCACGCGGGCAATGTCGTGTACCACTGCGCCGGTCTTGCTGGTTACGATGCCAACCCCTTTGGGAAGCAAAGGAAGAGGTTTTTTGAGCGATGGGTCAAACAGCCCTTCCTGGGTCAGCTTGAGTTTCAGCTGCTCATATTGAGCATACATTTCGCCAATCCCATCTTGCTCCATGGCGTCGGTATAGAACTGGTACTGGCCGGTCTTGGCGTACAAGCCCACGCTGCCCCAGAGCCGAACCTGCTGTCCATCCCTGGGCGTAAAGGCAACCGCCATGGCGGCCTGACGAAACATGGCACAACCGATGGCGCTCTGCGTGTCCTTAAGGGTAAAGTACCAGTGGCCCGACACATGGCGCTTCAGGTTGCTGATCTCACCCCGCAGGCAAATGCCATGTAGCATAGGGTCACTTGCAAGGCTTTTTCGGACATATTCATTCAACTCACCAACCGAAAGGGTGACGGCGGTTCGGTTCATGCCTTTGCACAGGCTATTTCTGCAGCCGTAACCGTATTGTCCATCAGCATGGCGATGGTCATCTTACCAACACCGCCGGGTACCGGCGTTATGTAGCCAGCCTTCTGGCTGACGAGTTCAAAGTCTACGTCGCCGCAAAGTTTTCCATCCACCCGGTTGATGCCAACATCCACCACCACCGCGCCCTCCTTGATCATATCCGCAGTGATGAATTTTGGCTTGCCAATGGCTGCCACCAAAATGTCCGCCTGACGGGTATGCGCCGGTAGGTCCACAGTGCGGCTATGGCAAACCGTAACGGTGGCGTTTTCTTGCAAAAGCAGCATGGCCATGGGCTTCCCCACGATGTTACTGCGGCCTACCACCACCGCTTCTCGGCCCGCAATGGGGATGCCTGCGCTTTGCAGCATGTACATTGCCCCCTTTGGGGTGCAAGCTACCACGCCCTCTTCACCCCGCATCAGCCGTCCGGCATTAACATCGTGGAAACCGTCCACATCCTTTTCTGGCAGGATCAGGGCCAGGGCGTGGTCGCCGTCAAGCCCCTTGGGCAGGGGCAGCTGCACCAGGATGCCATGGATAGCCGGGTCCTCATTGGCCTTACGGATGGCATCTTCCAGCATATCCTGGGAGGTATCGGCAGGCAAGCGCAAGGTTCTAGAAAACAGACCCAACCGCTGGCAAGCTTTTTCCTTGTTGCCCACATAGGTCTGGCTAGCCGTGTCCTCCCCCACCAAAATCACCAGCAGGCCAGGAGTGCAACCACTGGCTTTGAGGGCATCTACCCGCTTTTTGATTTGCATTTCCAGATCTTCCGCGATGGTCTTCCCATCCAACAATTTTGCTGCCATACTGCCCTCCTATGGTGTTGTGTTGTCTTTGGCATACTGCTGCGCCCCCAGATATGCAATGCCAACTGCGTTATCTGCGCTGTACTCCGGTTTTCCAGAGGTCAGTGTTACGGAATGATCCGTTTCTGACAGCCTTTTGGTAACCATTTCCCGAAGCAAAGTAGAGGACGCCACGCCGCCCACCACCAGCGCTTGGGAGACGCCCGCCGCTTTGCAGCCCGCCGTCAGCATCCGGGTCACTGTCCGAGCCAGCCAATCAAATACTTCCAGCGCAATCTGCTCCGGCAGCATCGTTTTCGCCGCGATCCACCGCAGCGCCCTTGTCTCTCCGCCGGAGAAATGGCAGCACAGATCGGCTTGCTCCAGGTTGGCAGGCAGCAACGAAAGGGGGGGGTTGTTCGCGCGGAGCGCCAGCTTCTCCAGTGCAGGCCCAGCAGGGAATGCCAGACCCAGCGCTACACCCACCCGATCGATGAGCTGCCCCGCATGCAGATCCAATGTCCCTCCCAGCGATGTCAGCACGCCGTTGCTGCATAAAAGCATTTCTGTGGTGCCACCGCTCAGGTGCAACGCTACAAAGGGGCCAGCCATTGTCTGCCCCTCCACCTGACCGGCCGCGATGTGTCCCTGCTGATGGGAGAAGCGGTAGCAAGGGACCCTCAGTGCGGCAGATAACACCTGTGCCTGGCCTAAACCCACGGTAAACACGGGCATGTAGCTATCCTCCCCTTGCCGGGGAGAAGAAGTGGCGGCCAAGGCTACGATCTTCACGGGAGGAATGAGGTAGCTTTGCAGCGCATCCATAACCTTTGGCAACTGACGTACATGTATAAAAACGGCCTCGCTTTGGCGAAGGCCGCGTTGTCCGCTTTCCACTGGCAAAAGCATGCGATGGGAAGCCAACACCTGGCCGCCCAAGTCCACCAAGGCTGCCGATGTGGTATAGCAACTGGTATCAAAGCCCAGCACTGCCTCCATGGCTTATCCTTCCTGCTTGCTGCGACCGATCGCGCCCAACACGCCATTGATATAGCGGCTGCTACTGGGCTCGCTGTAGCGTGTGGCAAGCTCCATGGCTTCACTGATGGACACGTTATCCGGAATATCCTTGCAATAGAAAAGTTCATATACGCTCAGTCGCAAAATGCTCAAATCCACATGGGATACTCGCTCCAACGCCCAAGTTCCGCTGCTGTTGTCCTGGATTACCTGATCCAGTTCTTGGGCGTGCTCCGCTACGCCGGAGAGAATTTTCTCAATATACTGCTTGTCCTCTGCGGAGGGCTGTACAGCATCAGGAGCGTTGTTTTCCGCCATGGAAAGCTGCTCGTACACCAGGCCTAGTGATTCATCATCCGCCTGGCCGCCGGATAGCCGCTCATATAACAGCTGCATAGCTGCTTGCCTGGCAAGAGAACGCCCTCGCGCCATGAATGGCAACACTCCATTTCCATGTGATAGGATCCGTTATTCTCCCTTGGGTGGGAAAAGCTTGTTGATCCAGGCTTTCATAGCGGTCACTTTATTGCTTCTGGCACCAAGAAGAAACCCAATTACAAAGAAGACCGCCACCATCAGCGTCTTCCAAAAACCAACAAAAATCAACAAAAAGGCCAGTATGACACCAAGCAAGCCCAGGGCGATCCCACATGCGGGCGTCCCAACCTGGAAACAATTTTTCCAAAAGCTCTTGTGCTCGTCCATCATTCATTCTCCTTTGTTCTTACGTCCAGTTCATCCTCGGCTGAAATCTCAACCTCACGCTCCTGTACATCCAAAGTCGGTGGGTTATCAGCAGCGGTAGGCTCATCTGTCAAGGATGCGGCGCTCTCATCAGCGTCGACAGGTTCCCCGGGAACGCTCGCCGGAGGGTGCGGTACCAGCTGTTCTGCTTCCTTTTGCTTGAAGATACGCTGGTGCATCGGCTCCTTCGTCGGCTCCTTGGAAGGGGTATTTGTGGCATAGGTGTCGGCGGCGAGCAGATCCGGCGCAATGACCTCTGCGCTTTTGGGCAACTGGTTTCCGGTCTCCACCATCACGCGAACTTCCTTCACGTCCACGCCGGAAATGGAAGTGATATAATGCTTGATCTGCTTTTGCAGGTTGTTCACCGTCAGAGGAATGTTGACGCCGTTGGCCAATGAGATGCGAATACCAACCGATATACCATCCTTGGTGCGATGGATGCGGGTGTGGATCACTTTCAAATCCTCGTGGGTGTCCACACATTTTTTGACCATGTTTTCCATGGCATGAACGGAAATGCTCATATCGCCAAGCTCGGTGTGCTGCATGATGAAGCCCCGATCCTTGGTCCTGCGGAACAGAAGCGACAGATCATGGATGCCCAATAGCACAAATACAACGGCGATGCCGATCACAACCACCCGAAGCCAGAGCACAATATCACCTTTTAAAAAGCCTTGGATGGTCTGGTCCAGTTGAAAGGGAAAGATACCCAGGGTCAAGATCAGCAGGCAAATCCCTAAAAAAAGAATAATCAGACCGGCGATAGCCGAAAAAAAACGATCCCAGAACTTAATGGTCATCGGCATTCCCTCCCGAAACATCCGCAACCGCGGGAACAAAGCAAAAGCCATACCCACCGGGGACAAAAATCGCCGCAGGGAACCACTTTACAGAAGGATTATTTGTCTTGCGGTTCATTATCGGAAGTCTCGGTCTTAGCGGACGCATCCTCTTGGCCACTCATTTCGGGCTGGCTTTGATCCACGAAGACCGCCGGTTTGGGTTCCGGCGAAGCCTTGGATATCTTTGCGCTCTTGGTCTTTTTTTCTTCTTTGGCCTGCTCCTTCAATCCTTCCGCAGACCACTCCAAAGGCTGTTCAGCATGCTTTTCTACAAGCTTTTCAGGCATCGAGGCGCTTTCCAGGCCTGCGAGGGTGTCCTTGGTTTCCTTCTCGAAGCTTACACCCTGCACGTGAACGTCCACCCGTACTACATGCAGGCCCGTCATGGTTTCAATGGCTTTGCGCACGCCTTCTTGTACGTTGAGTGCGGCGGTCTGGATGGGGGTGCCATATTCTACAATCACGAACAAATCCACAGACGCTTCTTCGGAGCCGATTTCCACCTTCACGCCCTTGGTAATGTTTTTGTTGCGGCCAAAAACATCCGAAATGCCACCGCTGGTGCACATTCCGGCAATCCCCTCTACCTCATTGGCCGCCACGCCGGAAATAACGGCGATGACCTCATTGGCATAGGTAATCGTGCCGGTGGAATCATCGGGGTTCAAGCTCAGGGGAAGGTTGTCTTTATGGTCTTTCTTTGCAGCCATAGGCTACGCACCTCCTAGGGTTTCCCCTGCCTCAGCCTTGGGCATGGGTGTCGCTCATTTAAGTTCAAATCGTAGTATATCAGATTTTGCGCTTTCTGACAACAGAACATGCAGCCCATTTATGGTTCCACAACGCGAATGTGCAGTTGATCCAATTGGTCTTTCTGAACGGTGGCCGGGGTTTCCATCATCAGGCAAGCGCCATTTTGAATCTTGGGGAAAGCCAGCACATCCCGCAGGCTTTCCGCTCCTGTAAGCACCATCACCATGCGGTCGATCCCAAAGGCAAATCCGCCGTGAGGCGGCGTGCCGTATTGGAAGGCCTCCAGCAGGAACCCAAACCGGTTCCAGGCTTCCTCCTGGGTAAAGCCCAAAAGACGAAACATTTTTTCTTGCAGATCGCTGCGATGGATCCGGATGGAACCGCTACCCATCTCCAGGCCATTGAGGACCAAGTCGTAGGCCTTGGCACGCACGGCGCCGGGGTCGGTTTCCATGAGGGCCACATCCTCGTCCATCACGTTGGTGAAGGGGTGGTGCATGGCCACAAAACGATTGTTGTCCTCATCCCACTCCAGCAGGGGGAATTCCGTTACCCACAGCAAATGATATTGGTTGGGGTCGATGAGGCCCAGCTCCTTGCCCAGGCGCAACCGAAGCTGTCCCATAGCGGTAAGCGCCACCCACTTCTTGTCCGCGATCACGAAAACCGCATCGCCTGCCTGTGCACCCAGATGATCCAGCAGCTTTTGCATGCTGTCCCCCCGCATGGCTTTGGCAAAGCTGGAGCGTAGGGTTCCATCCTCTGCCACTACGGCCCATGCCAGACCCTTCACATGATAGGTCTTGACAAACTCACCCAGGGCGTCGAGCTCCTTGCGGCTGAGTTTGCCTGCGCCTTTGGCGCAAAGCCCACAGACGGTATGGCCGCTTTCCAGCGCGTTTTCAAACACCTGGAAACCGCAACCCTTCACTATATCTCCCACATCGGAGATTTCCATAGCAAAGCGGGTGTCCGGTTTGTCACTGCCATAGCGCGCCATGGCGTCCCGCCAAGTGATGCGGGGCAGGGGCAAAGGCACATCCACATGCATTAACTGCTGAAATACGTGCCGGTAGGCGCCCTCCACCACAGCCTGAATGTCCTGGGGATCGACAAAGCTCATTTCCATGTCAAACTGGGTGAACTCCGGCTGGCGGTCCGCCCGACCGTCCTCATCTCGAAAGCAGCGGGCAATCTGATAATACTTATCCACCCCCGAGAGCATCAGCAGTTGCTTATAAATCTGCGGGCTCTGGGGCAAGGCATAAAAGCTGCCTGGCCGCACCCGGGAAGGTACCAGATAATCCCGGGCGCCTTCGGGGGTGGACTTGGTAAGCATGGGGGTTTCCACTTCCACAAAGCCTTGCGTGTCGATGTACTCCCGCAGAAGACGGATGACCTGATGGCGCGTGCGCAGCATGGCCTGCATGCTGGGCCGCCGCAGGTCCAGGTAGCGATACTTTAACCGAAGGGCTTCCTGCTCCTTGGTTTCTTCTTCCACATAGATGGGGGGAGTTTTGCTGCTGTTCAGGAGGGTTGCGCTTTTGGCCATCACTTCGATCTCGCCGGTTTTGAGCTTGGCGTTCACCGCATCTGCCGTTCGCCTTGCTACCGTTCCGTGCACTTCCAGCACATACTCGCTATGAAAGCTTTCCGCCAGGGCAAAGAGATCAGGGGGGAGGACATTGCCGTCAAAAACCACCTGCACAATGCCGGTATGATCCCGAAGCCATACAAAAATAAGGCCGCCAAGATTGCGGGAACGCTGTACCCAACCTTTGAGCACCACCTGCTGCCCCACGTCTTTTGCCGTGACATCACCACACATATGGGTGCGATTGTTCATGACTTTTTTTCCTCCTCGCCTATGGGCGGATGCGTTCGTACAATGCTTGCGGAGCTTTTGCAAGCTCGACTTCCCATTCCTCTTTGGTATCCATATCCCGCAGTTTCACTACGCCTTTGGCAAGTTCATCCTCACCCAGAATGGCGATGATACGGGCATTCAGCTTGTCGGCATACTTAAATTGGGCTTTCAGGCTGCGGGCTTGGTGGTCCATATCCGCCCGAAGCCCCTTTCCCCGGCAGGCCAGGGTCAACGAAAAGGCAGTGCCGGCAAGCTCCTTGGACAGGTAAGCCACAAACACTTGCGGGTTTTCCGCCGGCAGGGGCAGCAAGCAATCTTCCGGAGCCAGCTGATCCAACAGCATCAGAACTCTCTCCACCCCCATGCCAAAGCCTACGCCCGGGATGCTAGGTCCGCCCAGCTCTTCCACCAGGCCGTCATAGCGGCCACCGCCGCACACGGTGAGGGTACCGCCGGGGGCATTGGTGGTGACCTCAAACACGGTTTTGGTATAGTAATCCAGTCCGCGCACGATGCGGGGGTCGATGGTGTAGGCGGTGCCTGCCGCATGTAGATGCTTTTGCAGGCCGTCAAAATGATCCTTGCACTCATCGCAAAGGGAGTCTAGCATCACCGGCGCGTCGGCCAAGGCCTTTTGACAGGTCTCTTCCTTGCAGTCCAACGTTCGCAAAGGGTTGGTGTCGATGCGCTCCAAGCAGGTCTTGCAAAGCTGGTCTTTTTTGGCCAGCAAATAAGCACGGAACTTCTGCTGATAGGCGGGGCGGCAGCTGGGGCAGCCAATGGAGTTGATGCGAACGGCCAGGTTTTGGAGGCCAAATCCCGCCAGCAGAAGCACCACCGTCACAATCAGCTCCGCGTCCACCGTGGGCTGGGATGCTCCAAAGCACTCCATGCCAAACTGGTGATGCTCACGAAGGCGGCCGGATTGGGGCGCTTCATAGCGGAAATGGGGTGCGCTGATGTAGTACATTTTCAGCGGAAGCGCCTGGGCGTACAGCCCGTTCTCCAAAAAGGCGCGTACGGTACCCGCCGTGCTCTCTGGCTTGAGGGTCACGCTGCGCTCTCCTTTGTCAATAAAAGTATACATTTCTTTGCGCACCACGTCGCTGGTTTCCCCGGCGGCTCTGGCAAACAGCTCGGTATGCTCCAGCACCGGGGTACGGATCTCCCGATACCCAGCCCGACGCGCAGCATCACGCATGGCCTCTTCAACGGCCTGCCATCGGGCGCTTTCCCCTGGAAGGATGTCCTTCATTCCCTTTGGCACCTTGGTCAGCATGGTGGTCATGTCGCCTCCTACGTTCTGAAAAATCAAAGAATGGAAGGATTATACCTGGTCTGAGAACGCCTTGTCAAGAAAATCCATAAGAGCGTAGTTACGCTAGACTGTCCTTAATGCGCTCATATTCCTCACGGCTCATAAGCACCTCTCGCGGTTTGCTGCCCGTGGCTTTGCTGATGATGCCCCGGGCCGCCATATCGTCGATCAGCCGCCCAGCCCGAGCGTAACCGATTTTCATGCGCCGCTGAAGCATGCTGATGCTTGCCTGGCCGTCGGTGATCGCCATTTCGATGGCCTCTTGGAGTTTGTCATCCAGTCCGCCATCTCCCATATCGTTGAGCCCGGTGGCGGAGCTTTCCTCCACTTCCAAGGCCTCGATGACATTGGGGTCAAACTCCACATGGCTATGAGAGCCAATGTAATCTACAACCCGTTCGATTTCTCCATCGCTGAGGAAGCAACCCTGAACCCGGGTGGGCGTGCTGGTACCAGTGGGGAAATAGAACATATCGCCGCGGCCCAGCAGTTTTTCAGCGCCGTTCATGTCCAATATGGTGCGGCTGTCAATGCTGGAGGACACCGCAAAGGCAATGCGGGACGGGATGTTTGCCTTGATAAGGCCGGTGATGACGTCCACAGTGGGCCGCTGGGTCGCAACCACCATGTGGATGCCGGCTGCCCGGGCCAGTTGCGCTAAACGGATGATACTTTCCTCCACTTCCTTTTTGCAGGCAAGCATCAGGTCCGCCAACTCGTCAATGATGATCACAATGCGGGGCAAGGGCTCCTCGTCCGGGCTCAGCTTGGCATTGTAGGCGGATAGCTCCCGGACGTTTTTGCTCTGCATCTTGTGATACCGCTCCAACATCTCCGTCACGGCCCAGGCAAGCGCACCGGAGGCCTTATGGGGGTCGCTCACTACGGGGATGAGCAAATGGGGTACCACATTATAGCTTTGCAGCTCCACTACTTTGGGATCGATCATGATCATGCGCACCTGCTCCGGCGTGGAGCGGAACAAAATGCTGTTGACCAGCGTGTTGATACAAACGGATTTGCCGCTGCCTGTCTGACCGGCAATCAGCAGGTGGGGCATCTTTGCCAGATCGCACAGGATGGGCCTGCCGGCGATGTCCCGGCCAAGCGCCACGGTGAGGGGCGATGATGCGGCGCGCATCTCTGGGCTCATCAGCACTTCCGCCAGCGTCACACTGGTGATTTCTTTGTTGGGAATCTCAATACCAAACAAATTGGTGCCTGGGATGGGGATTTCGATGCGAACGCCTCCATTGGCCGCCATTTCCAGTGCGATGTTGTCCGCTATGCTCATGATTCGTTTTACATTGATGCCGCTGGAGACCAACCCCAATTCAAAACGAGTAACCGAGGGGCCATGAGTCACCCGCTGCACCCGAGCGGGAATGCCAAAGCTTTCCAGGGTCCTTTCCAGCCGACTCGCATTTTCAGTGTCCTGGGCCCGGGTGTCCTGCTGCCGATGCTGTGCCATATGCAGCAGATCCAAGGATGGGAAGGTATAAGGCGGCGCGCTCCTGGAAGGATTGGCAGCCTGCCTGGATGCCGGGGTATCCGGCAGGATCAATGTGGGCTCATCCAAACGCTGGCCGCTCATGATGGACTGAGGGTTGCTGCCCCGGGGGACATTGGCAGGCCGCTTGTAGGCTGCCATCCGGTCTGCATCTTGGGGAGGCGGAGTGACAGGGGCCGCCACATAGCTGTCGGGAATGCTTTGTTGGTAAGAATCCATGCTCACTTGCAAGGGCTCGGAGGCAATATCCGGCTCCAGCTCTGCCTTGCGGCGAAGGATCTCCTCCATGCGTTGGGTCACCTTTTGAGAGGCGCGATCCTTGGGCGGTTTCCACTGGGTACGGGGTTGGGCGGAGCCAACCTCACTGGGAGTGAATGTCATCTCAGTCTGCACCACGGAACCGCCAGGCACTGGATTGGCCACGGTTTTGTTGTTCCGTCCTCGACCGACGGTGGAAGACGAACTGGTTCGCCAAGCCGGTTTTTCTCCCGTTGGGGTCATGACCAGCTCGTCGTATAGCTTCACCTGGCCGTTGGATTGCATCATCAAGGGCGGTTGTTGGAACATGGGCATCTGCTCATACCCCTGGGGCATGGGAGGCATGTTGGGAAAGCCCATGGGCATGTTGGGCATTAGCCCGGGGAAAGGCATACCCTCTTGACCAGGAACGGGATACATCGGCTGATTGGGCATTTCTCCCTGTCCTTTTTTGCCTCTGCGCTGGTATGCTGGGACGGGCTTGTTGGCCTGAGCAGCGGCTTGCTGTTGCATCTGCTGTTCATACTCCAACCGCTGGCGCTCCTGCGCTTTCATTTCAAGCTTGGCATCCGATTTTTCTTTCCATTCCCGTCCTATGCCAATCAAGTCAAAGCGGGAGAACAGCATGGCACAGGTGAGGCAAATCAGTACCAACACCACCATGCCGCCAGTGGTGCCAATAAAAGTCCACAGAACCCAACCCAACAGCATACCCAGTGCGCCGCCAAAAGTGTTGTATCTTGCACACAGAGCATAAGCGCCCTTCATTACGCTCCAAAAACCTTCCGGATCAGCTTCAGGAACAGAGCGGTTGTGTTGCATCACATAATCCATAAAGCTGACATCGCCGACCTTGCTTAACAGGTTGAACATGGCAAGGAGGCAAAGATACACAAGTAAAAGCAGCAGGATCCCCCGTAGTGGCATACTGCGCCTCACAGAAAAGCACATCAGCACGCCGCCCCACACCAAAAAAATGGGAACCCCCAGGCAAAGCGCCCCCCCAAGCCCTTGCAGCACCTGACGGACCAAATCAAAAGCGGAGCCGCGCAGGCCCGCAAGCATCGCAACAAAAGCCAGCACGCCCAGGGCAATCAAAACGATGCCCGTCACGCTGCGCAGCATGAGGGATTCTGATGAATATTCACGCGCAACCCTCTTTTTTCCGCGCCTGTTGTGATGCATTGTGTTCCTCCGCGATTGCGAATTGTCTTATTGGGTCAGGCGAACCGAATGTAAGATCCCGTTTTCATCGGCATGCAGCCTCAGTTGATAAACGCCGATGGTGTAAAAGTCGCTTTCTCCCGGTGTAATGCCATAGTCGTAGGCCAAGCCTTCACTAAACGTGGCCGTCTGTTCCGGTTTGCCAAGAATCTCCTGCCAACGATCCCGTTGGGTCGACCCCGCCTGAATGCCAAACAGGTTGACCCGGGTGCTTTGCAAGCCTTCTACCACGGAGTGCTCGTAACCGCTGGTCAGGGCGTCGGAGAGCACCAGCGTCTGCCGAAAAATAGGCGCTTCCAGCTGATAATATTTGCCGGCCGGGTATTGATCCGGCTCCCGTAACAGCCTATATTTGGCGACCACGTCTGTCATTTTGTCCCCGATGGCTACGGGGATATGGGGCAACCGGCCCAGGCTTACCATCTGGATGATGGCTTCTTTCGCGTTGGCATCTGAAAGGGCCATAGGCTTCACGTCCAGGCGGCTGAGCACACCCTCCCAGTTGAGATATTTATCCAGTTCATCATAGGTGAATTGACCGGCGCCACAGTAGCCGCTCAGCAGAAAGAATTGACCCATGGGATAATAGAAAGTCAGCCCGTCCGCATCCATGGCAAAGTTGTTCCCAGGAATGGGCGTCAGGGCACTGTGGGTCATATAACCGGACAATTCCTCGCTCAGGGTGGCTGTAAGCACGTCTTCCAGATCAGCCGACGCGCTTGTCCAGTTCACAAAGAGGTCATCCACCGTGAGGGGCTTGCCGGTCTGTAAATCAAAATTCATGCCCGTATAGGCATGCCCCTCACGGCCATTAAGCATTTTTCCCTTGGCGTTGATGGTAATGGAGAGAATGTCATTTTTGAGAAAGGTCTGATAATCAACGACTAGACCCAGGCCGCCTTTTTGCAGCATGCCCAGGGACACCAGGTACTTCGCCACATCGCTTTTCAAAACGATCTCGTCGTTAACCGCCTGTTGAATCGCCTCGTCCGCCATCCCTTCCAGCTGGGGATACGCCACCACATTGGCATCCAAGGTAGTGCGGACATCCTTGAGGGTAGGCACGGTTGTGGACTCCGCCGACGCGCAGCCCCATAGCAAGATCAAAGTGAAGCAAAGAATCCCTAGGTTCTTTTTTGTACTTTTCCGCATGACATCGCCTCCCCTTTCCTTATACAGTACTTTTTATTATACTGCGAAAGAGGATTTGTTGCAAGTTTGTTACACAATATGCCAAGGTTTTGGGCGTATCACTTTTCTTGGCTTTGGGCATGGGTTTGGATTGTAGCCAACATGGGTTGCAGCTGCACGTTGGCAAGGGCGGATACGATGGTTTTAGGAAGCAGAGAAAAATCAGCAACCAAAGAGCGAGGCTTTCCAATGGGATCGTCCTGGGTAAAGGGCACAAAAAACACATTGCGCTGGGCCAGTAGTTTGCCGATGTTTTGCGCTGCGGTACTCAGCCCATCGTTGGTGGAAACAGCCAGTACCAAGGGCCTGTCGTTGCGCATATGGGACTTGGCACCCAGCAGGGCCGGGGTATCAAATATCCCATGGGCTAACCTGGCCAGGCTATTGCCCGTGGCAGGAGCGATCACATAGACGTCGGTGAGGCGTTTGGGGCCGATGGGTTCCACCTGTTGCAGGCTGGTCCAGGGCTGATTGCCTGTTATTTCAGCCACCCGCTCCCTGATGCTGTCTGCGGTCTGGAAACGGGTATCCAACCTTGTTATATAGTCCGAAAAAATGGGCTGTACCTCATACCCACGCCGCACCAGCTCATCCATTTGTTCTAAAACCTTTTCTATGGTGCAAAAAGAACCGGTAAGGGCAAACCCAATGACGGTTTTTTTCATGTATCTTTCCCCCTTATGGTGTTCATGGCGCACAACAGTGCCTTGGCGGCGCTTTCCGGCGCGTAGCGACCAGGGATGCCCGGAAGCAATGCATTGGCAAGGCCAAGGGCTTCAGCTTCTTCCCGATGAAAGCCGTAAGGGGCGCTGGCAAGCTCCAGTAACAGAGCGTTCTTTGGGAATACGGACAGGGTGGCGTGATCGATCACCTGCGCCGGCACAGTGTTAAGCAATAGGCGTGTGATGGAAGCGACGGAGGGGATCGCTTCCATGGGTATCGCTTCCATGCCATCCAGCATCGCGCTGGATCTTGCCTTTTCGCCGCGGGCGGCTACGGTCACATGGCCTCCTAAGGCGCGAAGTTTCTGTGCCAGCGCCCGGCCAAACAAACCATACCCAACCACCAGATGCCGCGTGCCTGCCAAAGTACAGTCCAACTGGCACATGGCATAGCTCAGCGCGCCCTCCGCGGAGATGTCCGCGTTGGCTTGCAAAAAATGATCATCCTCGTCGTAGGTGTGAAAGTTGGGGCGTTGTGGGAGATGATGTTTCAAATCTTGCCCCATCACTGCAATGGAATCTTCATCGGCTAAAGAGAGAACCAACGCGGGGTCAATACGTAACCCTCTTTGGTTGAAAATCGTTTGATCCTTAATGGAAAAAGGATAGGGAAACAACAAGATGTCCGCATGCATTCCGGAAAAAGAGGCTTCATCCCCAGGGCATAGGCCCCAGGTGCTAACGGCAAAGCCGTCTGCCTCACAAAGTGCAGCAAGATGTACCGCGCGCTTATCGCCGCCAAGGATCGCTACTTTTTTCAAAAAACCGCCTCCCACCTGTGCTGGATACAGCATCGTATGCGGGTGGCGGTAGCTGGTGCGGGGTTTTTGCCGGTGTTCAGGTATGCTTTATAAAGGTTTTGTGACCTGGGTGGCAAGCTCAACTTCTTGTCCCAGGAGGATGATGGGCAAGGGCTGGCCCTGCAAGAGGGAGAGATGAACCTGCCGCTTGTCCACAGCCAGGCGGATCAACCGTCCCCGATAGGCAAATTGAAACGCGTATCCTTGCCAGCCTTCCGGCAGAAAGGGGGATAACGACAGCCCATCCACAGTGCGCATGCCGGCAAAGCCGTCCGCGATAGACAACCAGCTGCCGGCCATGCTGGTGATGTGCAGGCCGTCGTCGGTATCGTTGTTGAGGTTATCCAAATCCAGGCGGGCGGTACGATGGTACATCTCCACCGCCTTGTCCTGATTGCCAATTTCCGACGCGAGGATACTATGCACGCAGGGAGACAAGCTGCTTTCGTGCACGGTCATGGGTTCGTAAAAATCGAAGTTGCGTTTTTTGGTTTCCTTGTCATATAAATGGCCCAGAAAGTATAACCCTTGCAATACGTCCGCTTGCTTGATGAAGCAGGAGCGGAGGATCTTGTCCCAGGACCAGTGCTGGTTGATGGGCCGCTGGTTCAAAGGGATGCCTGAGGCGGGTTGCAAGTCCTTGTCCAGGAAGGTGTCATGCTGAACGAAGATTCCCAATGAATCCTCCTGCGGGTAGTACATCCGTTCCACCACATCCCGCATATGGGAAAGCTCCTCTTGCGTGATCCCCAAGGCTTTTCTTTGAGCTGCGGCAGCCTGTCCGGCCACGGTATAGAACAGCTCAATGCTCCAGGCGGCGATACGGTTGGTATACCAGTTGTTGTTCACGTTGTTTTCATATTCATTGGGGCCCGTGACCCCATGGATCATGTACTTGCCATGCCGCTGGCTGAAATGCACCCGATCCGTATATAACCGGGCGATCCCACAAAGCACGTCTAATCCTTCATTGACAATGTACTGGCTGTCGCCGGTGGCAGTTGTATAGCGAAAGATGGCGTGGGCCATGGCCCCGTTGCGGTGAATCTCCTCAAAGGTAATTTCCCATTCGTTATGGCATTCGGCCCCCGTAAACGACACCATGGGAAACAGCGCGCCCTTCAGCCCTTGCCGCCGCGCATTTTCATAGGCTTGGTCAAGCTGCAAATAGCGGTACAGCAGCAGTTGCCTAGCCACATCTTGCCCGGCCACCGCAAGGTAAACCGGCAGACAATAGGCTTCCGTGTCCCAATAGGTTGCGCCGCCGTACTTTTCACCGGTGAAGCCTTTGGGGCCGATGTTCAAGCGCGGATCGTCGCCACTATAGGTGCTGAGCAAGTGGAATAGCGCAAACCGGATGCCTTGCTGGGCAGCGTCGTCTCCTTGGATCACCACGTCGCAATGAGCCCAGCGATCTTTCCACGCGGCGGCGTGTTCCGCCCTTAGCGCGTCATACCCCATCTCTCTGGCCCGGGTTGCGGCCCGAAGGGCCAAGGTGGTGAGCTCCTTGGGCTCATGATCCCGGCTGGTGAAGCACAGAGCGAACTTCTCCATCGCAACTGTCTCACCGGCGGCAACCTGCCCTTGATAGACCGCTTCTCCATAGCCGCTTTGCAGTTTTCGACCCACGGGTTCCAAGCCGTCCATCCAGCAACCCATGGCTGCTGCCACGGCAAAACGCGGCGCATCAAAAGGGTTTTCTTTGGTGCGCATCAGCAGAGCGAGAGCATCTTCGCTTTCTTCTTCCGCCAGCATATCCCAAAAGGTTTCTTCGTAATTGCTGTCCAGGTTCTTCACATGCGCGTCCAGATAGGGCCTCATGACGATTTCAGCGTCATAGTCAGGGGTGATGGCATAATGAACGGCCAGCAGCTCTTTCTGCGTCAGGGACACAAAGCGCTCCACCTTCACATGCAGGGTTCCTTGTTGGGTTTGAACGGTGAAGCGGCGATGCAAAAGGCCCGTTTCCATGTCCAACTCCCGGTGAAAATCGACAACCTGGGCTGTATGTAAATCTAGTGGTTCGCCATCTACTTCCACATGGATGCCCATCAACCGCACGGCGTTGATCGTCTTGCCAAAATACTGAGGATAGCCGTTCTTCCACCAGCCGACTTTGGTTTTATCCGGGAACCAAATACCCCCCAGGTAGGTACCCAGGTGCGTATCGCCGCTATAATCCTCTTCAAAATTACCGCGCATGCCCATGTAGCCGTTTCCAAGAGAGGTCAAGCTCTCGGAAAGCCTGCCCTGCTTTTCCGCTAGATCATGTTCGATGACCTTCCAGGGGTGGATTTCATATGCCATCGCCCTGCTCCTCTCCCTCGAGTGGCCCAATTTGTGCAATCGTTTGTCAATAAATTATCTTATCCAAAACCCATTGGATTGTCAAGAAAAATCGCCCTGCCCCCGCTTGCTAGAGCTTGCTCTACCTAGTATAATCATGGGAAGGGGTACGAAAGAAAAGCGAGGTTCTTGATCATGCTGATAGCCGATCTCCACATCCACTCCAGGTATTCCCGCGCTACCAGCCGGGACTGCGATGCGCCTCATTTGGAGCTTTGGGCGCGCAATAAGGGGATCCACCTGGTGGGTACGGGAGATTTTACCCATCCCGTTTGGCGCAAAGAACTCAGTGAGATGCTTACACCTGCGGAGGATGGGCTTTACCAACTGAAACAAGAATACCGCATCCAAGAGGGAATCCTCGGTCGCGCAGTGCCAGACCCCCGCTTCGTGGTTACCGGAGAGATTTCCACCATCTACAAAAAGAATGGCAAAACCCGTAAGGTTCACCATCTTATTTTGCTACCCAGCCTGCAGAACGCGGAAAGCCTCAGCTTCAAGCTGGAAGCCATCGGAAACCTGCACTCGGATGGCCGGCCTATCTTGGGTTTGGATAGCCATGACCTGCTGGAAATTCTTTTGGAGACTTGCCCGGATGTGGTGTACATCCCCGCGCATATATGGACGCCGCATTTCTCCGTATTTGGCGCGTTTTCCGGCTTTGATACCCTCCGGGAGTGCTACGAGGACCTGACCCCCTATGTCCATGCCCTGGAAACGGGTCTCTCCTCCGATCCGGACATGAACCATCGGGTGTCCATGCTGGATGGGCTGACATTGGTGTCCAACTCCGACGCCCATTCCCCCGCCAAGTTGGGCCGGGAAGCCAATTTGCTGAATATTGAGCCCTCCTATCGTGCCATGGCCCATGCCATTCAAACGGGGAAAAACTTTGCGGGCACGTTGGAGTTTTTCCCGGAAGAGGGCAAATACCACCTGGATGGGCACAGAAATTGCGATGTACGCCTTGACCCGGAGGAGACGGCTCGACTAGACGGCCATTGCCCGGTCTGCGGCAAAAAAATCACCATCGGCGTACTGCACCGGGTGGAGGAATTGGCGGACCGACCCTCAGGCTTTCTCCCAAGTGGTACAAAAACCTTCGAGAGCCTGATTCCGTTGCCGGAGGTCATTGCCGCAGCCACCCATGGATCGGTGGCAAGCAAGCGAACGCAGCAAACCTATTTTTCCCTGCTGGAAAAGCTGGGGCCAGAATTTCACATCCTACGGGACCTTCCCATTGACGCCATCCAAGCAGTCGCGGGCTACCCCATTGCCGAAGGGGTTCGCCGCTTGCGCGCCGGCCAGGTAGCCTGGCAAGCGGGTTTTGATGGGGAGTATGGCACCCTGTCTCTGTTCGCCCCGGACGAGCTGGAAACCATGGGTGGACAGCTGTCCATGCTGGATGTGGGCTCCATTGCAAAGCGTCGGGCAAAGACCATTCAGGACGCACTACAAAAGCCACCAGCCGATGAGAACCTTGTGGGAAAACACCAAGCAGCTCATACCGGGCCTGAAGAAGAACTACCAGGGTTCGTCCCGCTCAATGAGCAACAAGCGCAGGCTGTAACCTCGACCGCTGCCATTTTGGCCGTGGTGGCAGGGCCGGGCACCGGCAAAACCAAAACGCTGGTAGAGCGCATTGCCCATATGATCGAAGTGCAAGGCATTTCCCCCGCCACCATCACCGCGGTCACCTTTACCAACCAAGCTGCCAAGGAAATGCGACAGCGGATTCAGGCGCGCCTTGGCGGCGAAAGGCAGCTGAGCGGGCTAACGGTGGGCACCTTTCATGCCATCTGCCTGGGGCTGTTGGACGAAAAGCCCATCATCGATTCCGGGGATGCGCTGGCGTTCATGCAGGACATCCTCAAGGCCCTGGGCTCTTTGCTGGATCCACAGGCAGCGCTAGGGATGGTCTCGGCGGCCAAAAATGGCATTGCTATTTCAAAAAGCGGGATGGACGCAGCGATTGAACAAGCGTACCGCGCTGCCCTCAAGTCAAAAAATGTGCGGGATCTGGACGATCTGCTGCTGGACGCTTTGGAGGTGGGTGTAGGTGACCAAGCAAAGTTCACGCATTTGCTGGTGGATGAATTTCAGGATATCAACCCGATCCAGCATAGCCTGATACGGCATTGGAACCAGGGCAGCCTGTTTATCATTGGGGATCCGGATCAATCCATCTATGGTTTTCGTGGCGCCGATGCGCAGTGCTTTGCCAAATTGGCGGCGGACCACAGTGCGCTTACAACCGTTGCCTTGCGGCAAAACTACCGCTCTACCCCGCAAATTGTAGAAGGCGCCGAGGCGTTGATTGAACATAACCCTGGCGGCCCGCGCCGAATCCAGCCCACCAAATCTTCCGGCGCTCCGATCCGTACGAGGATAGCTGAAAAACCCTTTGATGAAGCCATCTGGATCGCAAAAGAAATCAAAGGAATGGTGGGCGGATTGGAGATGAACTCCGCCATCCCATCCCAGGGACATCGCTCTTTTGGAGAAATCGCCGTCCTATGCCGTACCCGGCACCAACTGGACCTAATGGAAACCTGCTTACGGCATGAGAGCATTCCCTGCATCCGTTATGGCCGCGACGATTTTCTGGCGGATGCATCGGTTTTGGGGACATTGGGATTCTTCCGCCACTTGCTGGACTTCACGGAGAGCGCCGCCCTGGAGGCTTGCCTGCACCATATCTGGAAGGTGCCGCCCACTTTAATCCAGCGGGCGCAGATTTGGACGAAAGAACATCCCCTGGCTACCCCTGAACAAGCCCGTGCAGAGCTTGCCTCCTTTGAGGCCCTGATCCCTTGGCTATCAGATTTAGAGGCGTTTGCGCCAATCGTACATCAAGAAAAGCCTCGCAGACTTCTGCAAGGCTGGGTGGAACTTCACGGCAAAAACGTTGCGATGGAGCGCCTTTTAAACACTTCGTATTTTCAGGACAGTATGCCGGGTTTTTTGAAGACGTTGCTGCTGGGGGAGGACGCGGATATCCGCCGAACAGCCGCCGGACCCTACACGTTGGATGCCGTCAAGCTGATGACTGTTCATGGTTCCAAGGGCCTGGAATTCCCCGTGGTTTTTTTGAGCGAAAATGCCTTTCCCGCACTAGGAACCACAACCGATCCGGCGAAAATTCAAGAGGAACGCCGCCTCTTTTTTGTGGGCATGACCCGGGCTCAAGAGGAATTGATTTTGACAGCCTGCGATGGTGGTTCTCTGTTTCAAAACGAAATAGGCGATCACGCGCAACGCGGCGTCATTAAGCCGCATCGAAGCCAAGAGGGAACGGAGCAGCTACGCTTTTTATAGTGTATCATTCAAACATGGCCGCCAAAGCCTTCTTCATACGAGAAATGGTCTTGCGCAAGTTTTCATTTTCTTCTTCCAATTGGCGTACCTTTTTTTGCATGGTGTCATCTTCTCTCAAGATGCGCATCGCTTCCTGATTCTTTGAGTTGGCCAATGCGGTTGGCTTTGAGGATGCATTGGGCGCAGTGCTTTCATTTCTCCACTTATAAAGAGTGGGGACAGAAAGGCCCATTTTTTCGCTTGTTTTCTTGACACCAATCGCTCTGATGCTTTCCAATGCTTTCTGCTTGGTTTCCTGGTCAAACCTTTTCACGTTCATTCTCCTTTTTCATTAAGATCATATGAATCCCAGCGCTTTTAACCTTTTCCAGCCTATCACTCTTTGCATAGCTGATAAAGAGCTCTTAAGTATTATATGATTCTACATTAAAAAGATATACTTGCTTTACTTAAAGAACAATAGTAAAATTGCAATTTTACAAAGATCAGAGATGGTTTTGGATAGAAAAAGCTGGCCAACACCAAAAGGCCTCCTGGATTCAGCGTTGAATCAGGAGGCCTTTCAAGAAATGTATTTCTTTATTTTGTTCCCCAGAGCCGGTCTCCAGCATCCCCCAAGCCCGGCACAATATACGCATGATCGTTGAGCTCTTTGTCCATAGCGGCTATGTAAATATCGACATCCGGGTGTTCCCGGCGGACACGTGCCACGCCTTCGGGCACGGCAATGAGGTTAATCATGCGGATATGGCTGCAACCATGCTCCTTGAGGATCGAAATACCAGCGGAGGCGCTTCCCCCGGTAGCCAGCATAGGTTCAAGCACCAACAGTTCACGCTCCTCGGCATCAGCGGGCAGCTTACAGTAATAAGGTACAGGCTGCAAAGTCTCCGGGTCGCGATATAGGCCGATGTGGCCGACCTTGGCGTTGGGGATCAGGTTCAAAACCCCATCCACCATCCCTAAACCCGCTCTGAGAATGGGTACAAGACCAATGGCTTTGCCGCTGAGCATTTGCGTCTTGGTTTTGCCAATGGGCGTCTCAATCTCCACTTCCTCGGTGGGTAAATCTCGGGTAATCTCATATACCATCAACATGGAGATTTCTTGCAGAAGTTCCCGGAAGTCCTTGGAACCTGTGTCTTTCATACGCATCATACTCAGCTTATGCTGGATCAGCGGATGGTCAAACACATGCACTTTGCCCATTTGGCCTTCGCCCCCCATCTGTCATGCCCCCTTGCGGTTTTTCACTTTGATGCTGTTGTGCGCCGCGATGGTGATGAACCCTAGCGCGCGCTTCATTCCGGTATAGTGTAACAGATTGCATCCATACATGCAATAGTGGAAGTTGTTTGTTTTCATCCTAACGGCAATCAGCACGACGGGGCGCAAGAGCATAGCCCTTTGCCTGTATTTTGCCAATCTCCAAAACAAGGCCAGATTTGGTATTCTGGCCCGTTATGCCCAGTGGGAAAAGAAACAACACAGAAAGCTACAGGTAATAAGAAAACAACAAAACACCTATTATTGTCCAAACCAAGAGGTCGAGATTTTAATAGGTGTTTCATTGCCAATGCGATTTACTCGCCACTTTCTCCGTCATTGTGTTCGCGTCTGCGCTCACGGCTCTTGCAGAAACAACAAAACGGTCTACACCTTGACAGGCAGGGTAACTTACAGAGTAAAAATAACAGTAAGCCGAGCGTAAAAACGCCGGCCAGTATAGACAAAAGCGCCAAGGAAATAACTGTTTGAGTGGACGCCTGTGGGTCAGGCATTTCCTGACGCTCAATATACCATTCGACAATGCCGTCCGGTAATCTCTCTTTCTTCAGAACGACTTCGCCGCCTTCAAAATCCTTCACATTGATGTCAAAGGATTCCACGTCCCCGATTCCCTGAATGTCAACGAGATCGTTCCGGCTGCCATCCCACTCTTCGTGAAGTGTCAAATATATCGTCGACCTGCCGGATGCCAGATCGGCATCGCCTGTGATGACCAGGAAATCTTTCTCTGTATTGCTTTTTGCGGACATATTAATCGTGCCACCGGCTGAAACATAGTTACCGTCGATTGTAAGCGTCACATAATCCGGCCGATTGTAATTATTGAGTTCAATATTGCCTATCTGAATGAAATTATCCACCGTAATGGTGGAATCCCCAAAAAATGATGCCGAAGCGTTGCCCTCGATTTTCCAGAGCTGTCAATCATAAGTTTTGCCGCCGGCAAAAACAACCTTTGAGTAGTCATAAATCTTGACCTCGCCAAGCCTTTTCCGGTTTTCCAGAATTGCCGTTTGATTTGCCGGGCTTCCTATTGATCCATTGAAAAACCCGTGGTAGTTCATGAAATTTACGTTAACATCCTGTTCGGCGTTTCCGGGAAGAATTGCGCCCGTGAAATGCTCAATAGACGGATTGTCGGCGATGATATGCTTCAAATTGATGTTTGAAGCTCCTTTCACAGTCGCGCCGACCAGACCTCCGTTGACATCGACAATCGAGTCGCCGTCTACGGTTCCAAATCCGCCGCCCACGATCCAGCCACGTAACCAACCCGAGTTCATTGTCAAATGCGTTCCGCTGCCGACGATGCCGGATTTGCTGCCGCCGTATAGCTGATATATGCCGTAACCTGTGGTCGCCGTTTTGAAATCAATATTGCTGTTGCCGTTGTACACCAGGTTTGTACCGCCGTTAACCGCACCGGTTTTTGACCCGCCATGCATCTGCGTAATAAGGTTAGCCGTTTTATCAATCGTAATATTTGTGTTCTGAACCTCACCGGTGATGCTGCCGCCAAAACCTTCGATCAGGAACGACCACGGATACATGCCCGGTGCCGTACCGATCGCCGCGGTTTTGCCGTTGGCAAAGCCCGGATCAACAGCCGCGTAGCAAACCACGTTTTATTGACAGTACAAAAACCGCTAAAAACATTGTGCCAACTGTAAATAGTTTTTTTTGTCATTTTTCTTCTCCTTTATCGGAATAAACGGTACTTCGGCATTGTGGCTCATACGCCAAAGCACTAGTCTTTTTTGTAACAAGGCAAATGTTCCGCTTAACTGCACTCGTCACAATCAAAAACGCATCTGAGCAAGCATTGTACTAGCATAAACAATCCGATCACGGAAAAAAATAAGCTGGATGCCCCGAGAAAAACAAGCACTGTAAAACTGAAAAATTCAGGTGTTACCGTTGTTGCCATTGCCAGTACAGACAGAACAGTCAGTGCCAGAGATGAAAAAAGTGTTAACGGCAGATACATGCACAAGCAATAAAGATTCTTCTGATGAAAAGCAAGTATTGTCAAAAGCACAGAAAACACCAGACCTATAACAGCAGTCGCCGGGAAAATTGCAGTGATCGCTTCCGCATAGCCGTTCGCAAACAGCACGGCCATAGCAACTCCCAGCAGTACGCCTAAAACAATCGATACAAACTTGCATAAGATTGGTTTGTATTTATTAGACATGATTTTGTCTCCTTTACTTTTCCCGTGAAGACGGGATTTTTTAAAGGACGCCTTGAGCCTGTGACACGCCTTTGGGCTTATGCGTTGTATCGCAATGTCCAAGCTCGGGGCGCCTCCACCGTATCCTATGCACCTACCGAACATTAGGTTACTCCTGCGCAAGGTTCACATACCGGTTGGATACGCATAAAATAGTAAAAAAGCCCACGTCCATAATGAAAGGGACTAACTTGCATGATTGTTTCCGATACCAAGTCAAAAATTTTGTCTTTCGCCATAGAGCTCTTTGCCAGGAACGGATACGAAAAAACCTCAATGCGTAACATAGCCGAAAAAGTCGGCATCAAACCTGCAAGCATCTATTATTTTTATGGTTCAAAAGAGAGCCTTTTAGAAGCTGTCTTTTCGGAATTCAAATCCAATTTTTCAAAATATAGGAACAGCCCCGAAACCATATTGAAAGCCGCTGAATATAAGCCGCTCCCGGAAGTTTTAAGCATGCTTTTCTATGCCTTCGGAAGTCCGGCTGAGAATAAACGTATGATGCTGATAACGCGGGTTATGCTCTCACTCCAGTATGAAAACCCCTTAGCGCAGGAGCTGATTCAGGAAGTAATGATCCAGACATCCGTGGAGTATGGTGTTGCTGTAATGGAAAAATTACATAGTGCCGGCAAAATAAAGGAAGCTGATTATAAATGGATCTCCTTTTTCATGCTTTCTTTTGCAATGGGGCTTTTGCGGGAAAGCATTCGGCATAACAAGCCCTACAAGTCAAAATCTGAAAAGTACATTGAGGGAATAGCGTGTGTTTGTTCGATGGTTTCAGATAAACTCAAAGTTTGAAACTGGTACAACCCTCGGGGGCAGGGTCAAAGCCGGAAGGAGGACGACAATACCCCAAAGACAGCTCATCCCCGTGAAGGCCAACCTCTATCAACACCAAATTGGTGCCTTGCGTTTCGTGTGTCAACTCTTGGGCCTTGAGGAATGGAGCGAGGAAAATGCCCCATGTCACATGCGGGAATGGCGGCAAGAAAATCTACCGCAAAGCAAGCGCACTCAAACGTAGCGGTACATCCTTCTGCTCCCATGCCTGCCACGAGCAGGCCAAGAGAACGGGCGGATCAGTAACCTGCGCCTAGTGTAGCCAGTCGTTTTACAAATCCCCATCACAAAGAGGCAATGAGGCGGATTTGTGCAGTACCCGGTGCCATAACTACCATATCATGGCCGAAACCGCTTGCTTTTCTTGGCGTCAGTGGTTGTTGGGCAGACATTCCATTCGGCCTTTCCACGTCCCGAAACGCTCTCAGTCAAAAATGCTTAACCCGCTCAGCACGCGCTCTTGCGAGGTAAGTTTTCTGATGGCGGCGCTGTTTTCCAGCATGGCGGCAATTTCTCCTTGGCTCAGCGCATGGAAGGAAAGAAGTTCATCTATGGTGTCATAAGCCAAAACATCTTCACCATCTTGCGCAATACAAGTGCGAATGAACGGAGGAAGGCCTTCTTGCCCGAATGCGTCTCCTATCTTCCAGATCAATTCACCCGTCCTGAGATTGTACCATTGCAGCGTGTCGTAAGCCTCCCAATCGACAATGCCGCCGATCACAACCCAGTTATTCTGTTCACTCACCTGAAATGACCGCAAATAGTTTCCCTCCCAAACCGGCATTCTCGTTCTGCGAACCATAGCGCCGTTTGCAATGTCCATCACATACACGATGTTTTTGCCCAAGAGGTATAGGTGGTCTTTGCCTAAAGAGCATTTGCTAACTTGCACGCGGATCTCGTAGGAAGCACATATACGGTCTTCCTGCACATCGAAAATGTAGACTGTTTGGTCTGCCAGTACTGCGAGGCGATTGCCATCGTCGCTGACAGACAAACTGATGCCCTCGGTATTCGTACCAAGGAGTGCGGCGTTTAGCTCATCACCCACCGCGATCGTTTGCCCGCTGTACACGTCCCAAACACCAAATCGGCTCTCGCTGTATATGCCGTAGGGTAGAATCATGTACAGACGCCCGTTCCCTTCATCGATGCAAGCGCGAATCGGCTGCAAAAACGCTTCCGCATTGATATCTCCAAGGTCTATCTGTAGTTGGCACACTTTTGCCCCAGAAGAATAATCGTATATTGCGATTTGCTCCCGCCCCGGCTCGCGGTCACCCCCGTCAACTCCGTCCTCTTCCGGGGTTCTGTAGTCAGGCAAATCCGTGGCAATCGCGGCCAGCCCGCTCTTTGTGAACGCCAGCGGGGTATCCGCCAGCACAGGCAATTCGGATTTTTGGACCACTTGTGTGCCCTTTGTGGAATAAAGCCTCACAATTCCCGTTTCTGCGCCCGTCAAGAGGGTGCTTCCATCAAAGCTGGCGTTCAGATGGCCAAGCGCCGCTGTTTCCTGCAGATCCCCCACCGGCTCAATACCATCCGATCCACAAACATATACGCTTTTAGCGTAAGAGTGTACATAGACCAAAAGGTTCGATGACAAGGGGATGGGCTGGACCAGCGGAAAACTGGTCGTATCGCTCCGAAACAATTGATAGTCATATCCCTCCGTCAATTCCCAAACCGCGTTCTTTAATGTCAGCGCGGGATAGAAGAACACATCATAATCCGTCCAGGCCCAAAAGTCGCCGCTGTCGTCATCGGCAACCAGGATGCGGGCTTCTCGAAAATCGCTCAGCACCTGATCGTTATGTCCCACCCTCCACGGACCCGGAACCTGATCGTAATGTCCCATCCTCGACAGATCCGGCAAGGAAAATATATCCAGGCTCCCATCACCGCCAAAGGCGAAAAGCTGGCCATTGTCCGCCAAGCGATAGACATCGTATCCTTCCGGCAGCTGGATCGCAACTTGCCCAGCATCTCTCAGCGTCCCTTTGGCCAGCCATCGTAGAAGGTTGTTTTCATCGGGCAGGGCACCCTGGGCCGCAGTCCAAAGCAGGTACTCTCCATCCTTGGAAATGTCGATATGGTCGTACACCAAAATGTCGCTGAGTAGCGCATCCGCCGCTTTGTTAATCCCTGATACGCGGATCGCGAAATCACTAGGCTCAGGATTTTCATAGCTCATAGCGCGCCCGACAAACACAATCGAATCGGTGAACGCATGGTAAGCCGCCCTGCGAATGGTTGTAGTCCAGTCATAGCCGGCCAAAAGTGTTACGTCCACCAGCCCGTGATGGCGCAATGCGCCCGTCTGGCCATCCCAGACCAGCACAGCCCCTTGGGTCGATACGCCCACCAGACAATCGGGCGTAAAGCACACCCCATGGATGGGCACATCGGCGGTGGGCGTATACAGAGAGGTTCCGCTGGAAACGTCAAAAACGCTGACGAATCCTTCCTCATCGACGGTGGCCACCATTTTATTGTCCAGAGAAAATGCCGAGTATGTGCATGGCGAGGACAAACGCATTTCTGTGTATGGTGAATATTGTTCCCGCAGTACGGAATCGAAGGCCGCTTTGTCTGCGACATTGCGAAACTCCTCATACTGCGGGGCTTCAGGGTCCGCTCTTTGGTACAGCTCATCCAAGATGGCCGCCGCCTGCACCCGATCCCCCGATTCCACAAGGTTGCGGGCGTAATTCGCCGTTCGTATGACCTGCTGCTGCTGAGTGGCGTGGATCTGCTCGACCAGCGATTGGTTTTTTTGCGCAATGATCTGCGCTTGAAACCAGATATAGCCAAAGAAACCAGCCAGGGCAACGGCCGCGCTGATTCCAATGGTCAGTGCGCGCCGAATCAGCCTGCGGGTATGGCGGACCATCAGCTCACCGTATCCGCAGCCCGCCAGTCTCGCAACAACGCGCAGGTACTCCCGCTTTAGCATGCGAAGCGATTGCTGTTGGGCAGGGGCGATGATGTTCGCGCATAACGGCTCCACGTCACGGGTGATCCTTTCCATTTGGCCGTCTGCGCAAACCACAGGATCGGTGGACGTGAGCAGCTCATCGGGAATGCACTCCTGGGGCGAACCATCAATGAGCACGGCGATGATATGGGCCGTGCTTCCGCCTTGCAGCTGCTTAAAATAACGGATTTCTTCCATGCAGTATTTGGATGCCTGCAGCCGCTGGGAGCAGATGACGATGAGGTATTCCGCGTTTTCCAACGCGCTGCGGATACCCTCGCCCAGATCGGCGTTGAGTGGGAAATCGGTCGTGTCTTTCAAGACATGGAATCGTCTGCGCGCGCCGCCCTCTTTTTTGAGCCGCTTAGGCATGCTGAATTTCTCCAGCAGTGACTGCAGTTTTTCAGCTACCGCGCTATCGAACTCCTTGTGCCGATACGAAAGAAAAGCAACCACTCTGTCGTTGGACACGCGTGCCACATCCTTTTCTTTTGTTGTGTACATTTTGCCGGATATCCTCTCACACCCCGCGCTTACTCAAGCCTTCGCATGTCCACTGGTCATCTAAGAGGATTGTCGTGAGGATAGCGTAGGCCGCCTCGTCTTTTACCCACTGGTCTTCGGATAGCTCTTTATAACCGATGAGGAGGTTGTGGCGCTTGTGCGCATCATCGCGCACAGGCGCATAAGACCAGCCGTTGATGAAGTGATACCGCATCCACCGGTTGTGTTCCAGCTCCATCAACCGGAGCCTATCAGAAGGCTTTAGCAGCTCGTATGCGCTTTTGTACCGCAGAATGGCATCTTGATTGATGGCGACGTCATCAGCCAATACTTCTCGTATTTTCACGGACATATGGTCGGCTTGCGCGATGTTGGAACCCTGCTTAAACGTGCCCAACTTTTCCCAACTCGCCCTGAACACAGCGCACTCCAGGCAATGGACGTTCCGCTTGGCGCATTTGCGCTGCGAGCACGCTTCGGTGGTCTGGGCCTCGTGCAGGATGTAGCAGGCATGGATGCGCTTGGCATTGCGCAGCAAGGATTCGCGCACAATCACGTCCAATGTGTAGAGTTTATCGTTGGTGCCAAAGATTCCGATGTTCTCCTCGTCTCCCCTCCACAGCCGCCTCGGCAACTCCGCATTGATCACGCGAACATCGATCTGTCCGGCGGGGCCGCGCTCAATCAGGCGATCCAGCATTTGGAGGTTTTCTTCGTCCGAATTGGAGCAAGCGATGATCCGGTCCGCACCTATAATCTCGTCCAACTGGCCTTCCCATGCCTTGGGTCGGAAAAACAGCGAATCCCAGCCGGGGCGCTCCTCGCCGATGGACATAAACTGCCCGATGTTAGGATGCAGCGATAGATAAGCCGCGCCGTCGCCGTACACGGTATAGCGGATTTCCCTGGGTTCCCGGTAGACATTCACCAGCAGTGCCTGCGTGAGCAACGCCATGCCGTATTCATCAAATCCCAAAATCGCCACGCTACGCTCACTCTTCCGAAGAAAGCGATCCTCCCAATAGAGGCGCGCGCAATTCTCCGCCATGTTGCTGACAAAAATGCCGCCATCTTGGTTGGATGGGTAGGAGGCTTTGAGGGTACACAGGTAGATCAGCTTCTTTTTTTGATCAAAAAACTGTTCATGGCAGGCGATCAAGTACTGATACATGCTTTGTTCCGATTGAAACGCAAGAATATGTTTCCTTGCGCGAAACCGCTCCGGCATGGTGCCCTCAATGGCCTTTGTTCCCAGCTCACGGCGGAGCAGCGACACGAGGCTTGGATCCCCGTGCAACGCCACCGCGTCCGACCTCAGGGTTCTAAGGCGCGCGCTCATGCGGGAAGTTGCCATGTGGATAATGCTGATGAAAACCGAGGTCGTCACAAACAGCGCAATCCAGCGGGCGGTTTCCAGCTGCCAGTAACCGGGCTTGTACAAACCAATCCTGCTTTCATCTGCGCTTAGCCCATACAGAATGATCGCGCGGTAGATCGATTTTAGGATGACGCTAACAGCCCCGCCAGGATTGACCCGCAGCGCGGCAAACACGTTGGCGCTGATGGCCTCCTCATGGGCGAAGGATAGATAGTATCCCCACGTTCCCAGCAGGAGCGGCAAACTCGCGCACCAAGGGAGAATGTGGTTAAATTGAACCAAGCGATGTTTCTTCATTAGATATCACGCCTTATCTTTTGAATCTGACTGTTTCCCGTCGCATGACCATATCCTCAACCGATTCCATATCAACCGGCGCTGGGTCCGTTTCCTTGTATAGTAACACAAATGGAACGTCCCCACAATCATTTTGGCGCATTCGCTTACAGTTGTTTCCCAATGCATTTTACACGTCAGCCCCTGTGACAACCATGCGAAAAAGGGCTGACATGCAGGTGCTTCGCCAGTGTGGCGGCCCTGAGTCAAATTTAGTATCCACTGAACAAAGCGCGATTTCAGAGGATAGGGATCGCCAGTGGCAGTTTTCACGCCAAAAAGCAAAAGCTCCAAAAAAGGCACAAAAGAAGCTCCGCTTCTTTTGCAAGTTCATGGACAGGAAAACAAGGTGGATGGCCACCTCGCTGATGTGCTGGTGCGTCATTTGGGTTCAGCCCAGGAAGTAGCTGCGCTTGCCCACCCCAAAGATGCATTCGATGGCCTTGCGTTCACCGAATTCGCCTTTTCTGGCCTGCGCTGCTCCCTGTAGAGCGCCTTGTCCTTTGGCAGCCTGCTCAGTTGGGACCATTGAGATGAATGCCGCGTTGTTTGCGGTGCTCCAGGTTGTCACGGGTGCAAAAAGCTCGTCCGAAAAAATTTTGGCCGGGTAACGACCGGTCGTTGCCTTGTATCGCTCCGCAGATGCCTGTAGCGTTCCGCCCTGGTTGAAAGCGTCCCGACGCAGGTCCGCTGTGCATGCATAGCCATTCTGGCCACTTACCTCAACCTTTGCGCCAAATTCCGTCGGCGCGTTGGTTTTCCCTCCCACGATGGCCTCACCCAGCGTTGGTGGTTTCTGACGATTCTGCTTCCACACTGTGTGTCTTGGCTCCGTATAGCAACCGCTGCTGCCCGCGCAACCGGCCAATCGTCTCCAATTGATCGCATCCCCCTGGCAAGCGACACCTCGTCCCGGCAAGTCACGTGCATATCCAAGACCCCGGCGCACATAACCCAACGGACGCCGGATTGCCTTTCCCAGTTACTTGAGGATGGGTCTGCGGTGGTACGCAAACGGAGATGGTCCTTGCGCCGTCCGGCGGCAGGTGCGGGTTTTCGCCGCCCACTCCCCCACCTTGTATCCCGCTGTCACCAGCTTCTCCAGCAATGCTCGCGCTTCGCCCAGCAAGGACACGTCATCGGGTAACGGATGGTCCGGGGCGCACAGGTTACGTCCAGAAGCAACGTATCGCGTTGGCTTGTCCCGCGCTTGCTTCTCCCGCGACGAACC
>JAVBSI010000031.1:0-7496 GCA_031556815.1 Eubacteriales bacterium
CTGGGGTTGGTATTGATGTGGGTGACCGCCCGCATCCCGTATTCCTTTTGGCAGCAGCCCCGTGTGATCGTCATTGGCTTGGTGGTGAGCTTTGCGCTGTTGCTGTTGGTGTTGATCCCGGGGGTGGGGGTATTTCGCAACGGATCCCGCCGATGGCTCAACATCGCCGGGCTCAGTTTTCAACCGTCGGAATTGGCCAAAGTGATTTCCGTTCTCTATCTTGCGGCCACCTTATCCTTTCGCTTGCCCCAAGTCCAAAAGCTGGTCACCGGCATTGTTCCTCTGCTGATTCTGCCCGCGCTGATGTTTCTGATGATCTTGCAGCAGCCCAATCTGTCCACGGCAGGCAGCATCATGATCGTGGCGGTTCTGATGATGATGCTGGCTGGCGCCAAGTGGCGCCATCTAGGCCTGATGGGCATCGCGGGGGCTGCGGTAGGGTTTGCCTATGCCTGGAGCGAGCCTTACCGCCGGGAACGGCTGCTATCCTTCCGAGACCCCTTTGCACAGATGAGTGACGAGGGGTACCAGCTGGCCCAATCCCTCATCGCCATCGGATCAGGGGGGTTGTTTGGCCGTGGGCTGGGGCAAGGGCGTCAAAAATTCTCCTACCTCCCTTATCCGGAAAGCGATTTCATCTTTGCCATTGTAGGAGAAGATTTTGGCTTGCTGGGTTGCCTGGCGGTCATTGCGCTCTTCTTGACGCTGGCTTTTGCCGGCATGCGCATCGCTACCAATTGTCCGGATCGTTTTGGCTGCTTGCTGGCTGCCGGCATCACAGCCATGATCACCGTTCAAGCCTTTATCAACATTGGGGTGGTGACCGGCGTGCTGCCCACCACCGGTTTGCCTCTCCCTTTCTTTAGCTCGGGGGGAACCTCCACCACCATCCTGCTGGCCAGCATCGGTATCCTGCTGAACATTTCCAGGGGCAGCGCCAACAGGGTCTGACCAATTTTTTCACCCATGCCTGGCTTTGGCATACGATGCTGTATGCAAAGCTTGACGGGGGTGAAAAGATGGACTCCTTGCGCATTCGTGGCGGTCGTAGGCTGTCGGGAGAATGGACCATCGGCTGTGCCAAAAACGCTGTGCTGCCCATTATGGCGGCGGCCATCCTGGCTGATGATCCAACGACCTTGCTGGGCTACCCGAACCTTAGCGACGTTACATACATGGGGGAAATTCTGCGCAACCTGGGCTGTACTGTTGACCCACAGGGTCAGGAGATGCACATTGATACCCAGGGGCTTTCCAGTTATGAAATGCCCGACGACCTGGCAAAGCGTATCCGTTCCTCCATTTTCATGCTGGGGCCGCTACTGTCGCGATTTCACAAGGCCACGGTAACCTTTCCCGGCGGTTGCGAGATTGGCATGCGTCCCATTGACCTGCACCTTGCTGGGCTGCGGCAGCTAGGCGTGCATGTTCGCGAGGAAGGCGGCATGATCTACTGTGATGGCGCCAACATGCGCAGTGCCTCGGTTCATTTCGACTATCCCAGTGTGGGCGCCACGGAGAACGCCATGATGGCCGCTGTGCAGCTTCGTGGCAAAACCCTCCTGCACAATGTGGCCCGCGAACCCGAAATCGTTGATTTGCAACATTTTATCAATGCGATGGGGGGCAGAATAACCGGCGCGGGCACCAACACCATCTGTGTGGAAGGGGTTAGTAAACTTCATGGAACCGTGTACCGCCCTATGCCGGACAGGATCGTGGCGGGTACCTTGCTGGCTGCCGCCGCGATCACCGGTGGCAATATTAAACTAAACAACGTCCCCTGCAAGGACATGTTGGCCATTTTTAGCAAGCTCCAAGAAATGGACTGCGTGGTGGGCGAAAAAAACACTGCCGTCACGTTGGTGGCGCCTCAGCGGCTTAAGGCTTTCAACCAGCTGCAAACCCAACCGCATCCGGGATTCCCCACGGATATGCAGGTACAAATGCTCACACTGGCCACCTTGGCAAAGGGAACTTCTATCGTCGTGGAGAATGTGTTTGAGAATCGTTTTACCCACGCCGGAGACCTGAACCGGATGGGGGCCAATGTGGTGGTTAACGGCCGCATGGCCATCGTCCAGGGAGTGGATGCCCTTTATGGCGCTCATGTCACCGCCCGTGACCTGCGGGGTGGCGCGGCGCTGGCCCTCGCCGGTCTGAAGGCCCAAGGAGAAACCCTTGTGGATCAAGCCCACTTTATTGACCGTGGCTATGACCGCTTGGAGTTGATGCTTCAGGCTCTTGGCGCGGACATCAGCCGGCAATAGTCTATCTGTTTGAAGAAACACCAAAGGAGCGCAGCCATGCGAAAGCAAAAACATGAATCCTCCCGGGAACCCTATAATCAGCTTGATGAATTCGAGGCATATGGGCAGTATTCCTATTCCTATCAGCATGACCTTGGTCAGCCGGAGGAGGAAGAGGATGAGAGCGAATACGAAAGCGTAGACGACATGGACATGTCACGCCATGCGCAGCCACAACGAGCGGGCCGGACTGCCTTTGGGGGCGAGGTCACCCGCAGCCGAAAACGCTCGGCCTTTGGCAGGCTGTTGTTTTTGCTGGTATGCGCGGCCGTGGCGCTGGTGGTGCTGCAAGGCACCGTGTTTCGTTTGCAGTCCGTCTATGTGGTGGGCAACAAGACCAAAACGGCACAGCACATTGCCCAGCTTTCTGGCTTGGCAAAGGGGCTGAACATTTTTTCCATCAGCGAAGAGGATGTGCGCAAAAAGCTCAGCGCCGATCACACCCTTGAGTTTTTAGGCATGCAGAAGGAATACCCGGGTACCATCTACCTATATGTTTCCGAGCGGGCGCCTGTGGCCGCCTTTCAGTGGCTAGGCATCCTGTATACACTTGACACCCAGGGCCTTGTGATGGACGAAAGCAATACCCTGAACATTCCCGAGGGCGTCCCCCTGGTGACAGGCTTCCAAATTACCAACATCCGGGTCGGCCGTCCTTTGGAAGTCAAAACCAAGGCCCAGCTAAATGCCTATATCGCTTTTATTGCAGAGCTAAGCCTGCAACTCTATACCGACCAAATTTCGGAATTGAATCTCTCCAATTCGGACAACTTATACCTTGTGACAGTAGATGGAATCACCGTCCGCCTGGGGGACAGCCAGCATGCCCGTGCCAAAATTGGCGCTCTGCGCACCGATTTGGCGTATTTACGCCAGTTGGGTAAGACCTCGGGAATGCTGGATGTCTCCATTCCTCAAGACGCAAAGTATACGCCGGAGGATTACTAATTGTTAAGGCTTTCCAGCAAAAAACCCAAAAAAGTGAAAAAAAGCTGGTTTTTACTTGCGTTCTATTGTCAAACAGGTTACAATAAACAATGGTACTTTGGGTAAATGTGTTTTTTGTTGTCCCAATACTGGCGAAAACGCAAAGTGCCGGCATGCGGGTTTTCATCCGTGGCCGATTCCTGAGGAACAGGAGAATGCTTTGATATGAAGTCAACCATCACGGCAATCGATTTTGGAACCAGTAAGATCGTAACGCTCGTGGCTGAGACCAGTGGTACCCAGCGTTGCGATATTGTTGGCGCGGGCATCTCCATGTATGATGGCTTTTTGGAAGGAGAATGGAACAATCCTGTTCTGCTTAATGAAGCCATCCAAAAATCCATCGTGGAGGCAGAGGCCCAGTCCAAGCATAAAGTTCGTGAAATCAACGTGGGCGTGCCCGGAGAATTTACCCGTGTCTATGCCGTGGAAACCTCAGTAACCATCCAAGGGGCCGACCCTCGTGTCACCGCCCGCCATGTGGAGAAGATCTTTGCCCTGGCGGATAAGCAGCTTTCTCCCGTACGGGGCGTTGTGGTGCACCGCAGCCCGGCATGGTTTATGGTGGACGGAGGCAAAAAAACCCTGGAACCCGTTGGGCAAAAGGGCACTGAGCTAAAAGCATTGGTTTCTTTCGTGGTCGCAGACACCTTTTTCTTGGACGATGTCATGGCCAGGCTCCGGGATTTTAACATTACCGTCAGCGGCTTTTTTAGCAGCTCCACAGGGGAGGCCATGCTGTATCTGCTGGAGGAGGATCGTGACCGCACGGCGGTTCTCATTGATGTTGGCTATCTTTGCACCGATGTAATGGCTGTGGAAGGCGATGCAGTCATCTTCCAAAAGACATTGCCCGTTGGAGGAGGTCATATCGCTGCGGACGTAGCGGAAGGGTTATCCATCCCGTTGCAAGCCGCAGAACAAATCAAGCGAGATTACGTGTATGGAATATCCACAATTACGCAATCCTATTCTGTGTCCAGTGGCGACGGGGTACGCACGGAGAGTTTCTCCCAGGATCAGGTGGCTGCGGTGCTGGAGCCCCGTGTGGACGAAATTGCCGATTTTATTAAAGATTGCATCACCGAAAGTGGGATCAAACTAGGCAACTGGTCCTCGATCTACCTAACAGGCGGCGGTCTGGCCCTCAACCGGGGCGGCCGAGATTATCTGGCCAGCAAATTGGACAAGCCTGTCCGTGAGACCATCAAGCGCACCATCAAGCTCTCCAGCCCGATCTATGCCAGTGCCATGGGGCTGATGGATCTAATTATAGACACGATCGAATCACGCAACGTATCCTCTGGGGGCGTAGCAGGCGGCGTGAAAGATTTCTTTAAAAGTTTGCTGGGTGGCTGAGGGATCCTTCTCCCCATCGAGGAAGCAAAACATGGACAGGGGGATGCACTGTGCTAGAATTTCAAATTGAAGATCAACAGAGCTTCGCAACCATTAAGGTGATCGGTTGTGGCGGTGCCGGCAATAATGCTGTGAATCGCATGGTTGATGCTGGGTTAAAAGGCGTGGAGTTTATCGCCGTCAATACAGATCGCCAAGCGTTGACCATGAGCAAGGCCAGCACCACCATTCAGATTGGTGAAAAGTTGACCAAGGGCCTAGGCGCCGGCGCCGTCCCTGATATCGGCCGCAGGGCCGCCGAAGAAAGCCGGGAAGAAATTGCCCAAGCGATCAAGGGTGCCGACCTTGTTTTTGTAACTGCCGGTATGGGCGGCGGTACTGGTACCGGCGCTGCTCCCATCGTGGCGGAAATTGCCCGCGACCTCAACTGCCTAACCATCGCTGTGGTTACCAAGCCCTTCCAGTTTGAAGGCAAACAACGTATGAAAAACGCTGAAATGGGCGTCATTGATTTGAAACAGCGGGTGGATACGCTGGTGGTGATTCCCAACGATCGGTTGTTGCAGGTGGTAACCAAGGGTACCACCATGCTGGAGGCTTTCCGCATCGCCGACGATGTGCTTCGTCAAGGTATCCAGGGCATCAGTGATCTGATTGCTGTGCCTGCCCTCATCAATTTGGACTTTGCGGACGTTAAAACCGTGATGGAATCCGGCGGTTTGGCTCATATGGGCATTGGCAGCGGCAAGGGTGAAAACCGCATGGTGGAAGCGGCCAAGAATGCCATCCAGAGTCCCTTGCTGGAAACCAACATCGATGGCGCCCGCGCTGTGCTGATCAACATCACAGGCGGTGATGATATGAGCATCATCGATATCAACGAAGCCGCCAATTTAGTGATGCAGGCGGCGGACAACGAAGCCAATATCATCTTCGGCGCGGGCATTGACGAGACTATGCATGATGAGGTGCGTATCACCGTTATTGCGACCGGTTTTGAAAAAACTCCCTTCCCGCAGCAAAAAGAGGCGAGCAAAAGCAAAATTTCCAGCGAACGGGACTGGACCCGCAGCTTCGGCAATGCGGATCATCGTTCCAGCTTTTCCTCCTTTGGCTCTACCGGCGGCACCCCGCTGATTCATCAGGAATACCCTTCTCCTTCCTATGAAGATATGAGCTTTGATCTCCCAATGGATGATGAGCAGGGCTATAACAATGAGCTGCCCAGTTTCTTGGGGGGCAGCGGCGGTATTCCCACGCCGGCGGCGATTCCCCAGGTCATGCAGCAGGCACAGCCCGGCATGTACCAAACACCCTATGGGCAAGGGTATCCGCAGCAGCCTTTTGGCGCACCCATGATGCCCGACTATTCCATGCAGCAGCAACCTCAGTTTCAGCAACCCGCTCAGCAACAGCCCATGATGCCTCAGCAGATGGAATATGGCCAACAGTATCAAGGCGGCGTGCAACAGCCTACCCAACAGCCGATGCAGCAAGTGCCCATGGGTCAACCTGCATCCCAGCAACCGGCGGCGGCAACACCGGAACCCACTCCGCCTCCCAATGCCGCCAGAGATGATTTGGGTGTTCCCGCTTTCTTGCGCAGACCCAGCAAAAAATAGCATCTCTCAGTAACCAACAAACCCCCTTTCAGCAGGCCGCCGGAAGAGGGTTCGTTGTTTTGCCGGTTCTTCTTTCCTTTGGCACGGCGTACCCTTCCATGAAAAAACAATGGGGGAGGCGCTTGCATGATGCGGGATCAAACCTGGAGCCGTGCATTGGCTTGTGTGGGGGCTGTGGTTGGGGCAGGCCTAGCCTCCGGACGAGAAGTCGTGGTGTTTTTTTCACAGTATGGCCCCCTTTCCTGGTCGCTCATCTTGCTGGCCGCCGGATTCATGTGCGGCATCTGTGCCCTGATGATGCGCAAAATGCGGCGCGGCAGCGCAAAGCATTGGTGCGCCATCTATCAAGGAAAAAGCAAGGGATTCAAATGGTTAGGCGAAGGCTGCGTATTCCTGCTGATGGCTGTTACCGGTGGGGCGATGTTGTCCGCCGCGGGGCATTTGGTAGCGCTTGTCCTCCCTTGGCATGGGGCCTTTTGGATTGGGCTGGTGGGAACCTTGCTGCTGGCGATTTGGGTTGCCCAAAAAAACATCAGGCCCTTGGCGATGATTAGCGGTTTGCTTGCCTGTGGCATGGTAATTGCGTATCTATGGATCCTTTCGCAAAAAGGGCCGTCTGCCGTTTTCATCCAAGCAAAACCCAGCCTCGGCCCGGGTACTGTCGTCCGGGCCGTGCTCTTTGCGTTGGCCTATGGCGGGATGAATATGGCCATCGCTTTGGGGGTTGTATGTAGCTGCTCAGAGGCAACATCACGCACGCTCTGCCGTTCCTCGCTATTGTTTGGTCTAACCCTCACCGGGCTGTTGTTCCTCAGCAATGTCGCGCTGCTCCAGAACCCGCAGACATATGACGCTGCCTTTCCCATCATGCAGTTGCTGGGAGAAATGGGCCTGGGCGGATACTATCTGGGGGCTGCTGTGCTCTATTTGGCAGTGTTTACGACTTTGATCGCAATTTTACGCACCCTGCAAAGCATGGCCTCCAGCCATTCGTTTGGGAAGCCCGCCTCCCTGGGATTCACGCTGGGGGTGCCGCTGTTGTTCTCCTTGATCGGGTTCCAAGAAATCGTAGAAAACTGGTATGCGCCCATTGGCCTTTGCTGCTTGTTGCTGATTTTTATTCCCTCGCTGGCGCATTGGCCAGGGAAGAAAATGGGCGAGGGTACTAAAGAGAAAAAGGGAAACCTCTCCACGTAACATCCTTCCTCGCACATCGGGA
>JAVBSI010000085.1:0-24685 GCA_031556815.1 Eubacteriales bacterium
AAAGCGGAACTCTACCCCCAGGCCTTCCAGTTTGCGGCGAAAATTCACCAACACAGCCCTGAGGCGATCCGTACCGATATGCGGCCGCTGGCTCACCAGGATATCCTCCGGCGCGCCGCAGGCCACCAACGTCTGCAACAAAAAGGGGATCAGCCGATTGCCCAGGCCGCAGGTGAGCTTGCCATCGGAAAAAGCGCCCGCCCCTCCTTCACCAAACAGCGTGTTGTTTTCCGGGTCCAGCAGACCGGTGCTTTCAAAGGCTTCCACGGCCAACGCCCGCTGCTCCACCGGCTGCCCCCGGTCGATCAGCAGGGGCGGTGCGCCCCGCAGCGCCAAGGCGTAGGCGCAAAACAACCCCGCGGGGCCTGCGCCAACCACCAAGGGCCGGGGCGCTTGCATGCCCGGTTGGACCCGCGAGGCAAAGGGCTGGGCAGCAAAGGGCGGCGGGATGGCCTCAGAAGCTTGGTCCTCCCGCACAAAGGCCACTTGGTTGGGCTGATGCCGCGCGGCGACGGCCTTTTCCGCTTTTTCCCCGCCTGAAAGCCCCGCATCCACCGTCAAGGCAAAATGCACATCACCCTTGTCCCTGGCGTCCACACTGCGCTTGTGCAGCCTCACGGAGGCAATATCGCATACCGGCAGGCGTAGCCGCGTTGCGCAGAGCTCCCGCAGCAAGGCCTCTTGCGGCAGCGCGCCTGCGGGAGGCGCGTCGTCCAGGGTCAGCCGAAGCTGATGCACCCGCAGCATGGCCCGCCCCCCTTTCGCCGCATGTTTCAATCTGTTATCACAGGCAACAGGGCTATTTTACCATAAAAGGAAAGATTATACGACGGTCTTTCGTTTGATTTGGTAGGGTTTGCAAAAGGAGGAATTGTATGAAACATCGCCTGATCGCCCTGATGCTGGGGCTATGCCTGGCCGCCGCCCCGGGCGGAATGACGGCCGGCCTGGCCGCCAACCACGCCTGGACCCAGGAGGAACCCAACTCTACCATGGAATACCGCTTTACCACCTTTGATACAGAGATCCCCCAGGCCTTGCGGCCCGTGCTGGAGCAAGCCGGTTATGGCGGCCTGCCCTGCATCCAGGGCGCGATGGGCCACATGGCAAGCCAAGGCGTCGCCGAGATGCAGCCTACCGATCTTCTGGCCGCGCTGTTGGTATTGCAGCGGCCGGAGGGGCCCTTCGCGGTGGGGCTATACAAGCACGTACGCTATGACTGGTACACGGAGGAGCTGGGAAGCAAACTGTTTATCCCCGGCAAGGCATGGACCCTGCAGCCCAAAGCGGATCAGAGCAGGCTGTGCTTTGCGCTGGAGCTTCCCGCCGAAAACGGCGTGACCGCTTGCTACTACGTGGGCCCCGCGGATGAACCCGGCTGGCCCTGGCGGGTGAAGCGCTATGAGGAAAAGGACGCCAACGGCAATGGCTTTGCCATCGACTGCCCTTGGGGGCTCCCGGGCTTTTTGCTCAAACAGTTGCCCAGGGATCAGGGACACTATGAGGGCAAGGAGCTCACCGCTTTCACGTCCCGCCAACTGCGCTATATGAACAATATCACAGATTTCCCAACCAGCTTTGAGCAGGCTGAGCAGATCGCCCAAAAGACCGGCGATCGGTTCCAGAACCAACCCATCGCCCTGCTGGTGGGCGCCAATGTGCGGGAGAAGCCCACCACCAGCAGCAAGGCGCTGGGGTTTTCGCAATTGGGGGTGCTGGCAACCGTGCTGGGGGAGGAACCGGGCAAGCACAACCCCTGGATCCACCTGCGCATCGGTAGCCTGGAGTGCTACATGGCGGGCAATTATGTACGCCAGGCCCAAGCCGCCCCGCAGGAGTTTGGCATGTTCCTGGCGATTTCACCGCCACCGGTGGCGGAAGTGCAGCTTTCCAGCTCCCTGAGGGCCAGCCCCTCGGCCACGGGGGAGGAAACCATGCCGCTGGAGCCTGGCGCCCAGGTGCATGTGCTGATGGCCTGCGGCCCGTGGTACTATGTATCCGTTCCCCAGGATGCCCCCGACTGGCTGATGGAAATGGACGCTCCCGCCGGGTATGTGAGCAAGGATGACTTGCATATCCTCAGCGGCATGGTCTTTGAGAAATAGCCATCCAAAGAAGGGATCATCCTAGACTCATCCCAACAGCCGCTCCGCGTCCTTCATGTTCTGGATGATCTTTACCCCAAAGGGACAGCGGCCTTCACAGCTGCCACAGGCCACACAGCTTTCGCCCCCGTGCGCCAAGGCCTTGTAATGGGCCTTTACCGAGGGCGGTACATGGGCCTCGTCCAGGCGGGCAATGTCCAGATACTTGTTGACGGCGGCGATATCGATACCGCCGGGGCAGGGCTGGCAATGGCTGCAATAGACGCAGCTTCCGTGAAAATCCTTGCTGGCCGTCTGCAAAATGGAGGCATAGTCCAGATCCATCTCATTGGTGGTGAGATAGGAAAGGGCGTCCTTCATCTCGGCGGCTGATTTGCACCCCAGCAACGCGCTGGCCACCGCCGGGCGGCCCAGGGCGTAATGGATGCACTGCTGGGCGGTCATGGGCTTGCCAAAGGGCGTATGCTGGGGGGAGAGCAGCTTGCCCGCGCCCAGGGTCATCATGACGGTGATGCCTACGCCCTTTTGCTCACAAAGCTTATACAACGCCGCCCGCTTGGGGTCAATGCCGTGGAACAGCCCCGTGTCAAAGCCCGCGTCGATGCTGTCCAATACGTACTGATCCGCCGGATACAGATCATAGGCCAGGTTGATGCTGAAAAGCATGGTCTCCACCAAGCCCGTCTCCACCACCCGCGCCGCGGTCACCGGGTTGTGGCTGGAAAAGCCGATGTGCCCGATGTCCCCCTTCTCCTTTAAGCCGCGCACATAGTCGATGAAGCCCGTCTCAAACACACCTTGGTAATCCTCCTGGCTGTCGATGAAAAACATCATGCCCAGATCGATGTACCCACCGAAGATGCGCAGGAGTTCCTCAAAGAACCGCCTGATGGTGGGGACATCTCGGGTGATATCATACTGCTGGCCTACGTTGGTGGAACCGATATGCCCCTGGATTAGCACATCCTTGCGCCTGTCTCCCAGGGCCTTGGCAATGTTCTGCCGCACCTGCGTCCCAGGCATAAACACGTCCAAGATGTTCACGCCTCCCGCCAACGCCGCGTCAATGGTTTCTTTCACCTGCCCATAGGGCGCGCCGTCCAGATGCTCGCAGCCCAAGCCAATCACGCTGGCTTTCTTGCCCGTGCGTCCCAGCTGCCGATAGTCCATCATCCGTGAATGACACCTCCAGACAATGATTTTTTCCGCCATCCGATCTGCCCCCATCTTATCACAAGCCCCAAGTTTTTACCAGTGTGTCATTGACACCCTATCCCCAGGTTGCTACAATACGGGGGAACATCCCCCCCTCTCCCCCCGAAAGGAGATGCCCTATGAAACGCATGCCAGCACTCTGCGTTGTCATTGCCTTACTCTGCGTTTCCAGCCTGGCTCTGGCTCAGGCGCAGGATCGCGTGTTTACCCTCCGGGAGCCGCTTCCCATCCAGCTCACGTTGCCGGATACCCTTTATCCCATTACCCGGGATACCCCGCCCGATGATCCCGGCTTCGCGCTCATCCGCTTCTCCTATGAACAGCAGATGGAATTCATGAAAACCAACAACCTCTATTTGGACGCCTTGGCGCCCCAGGACAAGCTGGAGATCATGGTGGGCGTCATGCCCATGCTCCTGGGGGATTTCAGCCAGATGGACGACGGTGAGATCCAATCCCTCTCGGGGTTTTACACTGCTTTCCTTAGCCTTCGCGGCGCCACCGTGCTGCGCAGCGACGTCTATACCCAGGGCGCTTACAAGTATGGCCGGGCTTTTACCAGCCAGCTAGCCTCCGGCCGCACCCTGTACGCCCTTCACTACATCACCGTGCTGGAGGGCCAGGCCGTCCTGTTTTCCCTGCAGTCCTACAGCGACCAAGCCCTCACCGCCCAGGAAGAGCAGCTCCTCCAATCCATCGTAGACAGCGCTACCCTGGGCTCTCCCAAAACGCAATAATGTTCCTTTCTGTTTCTACCGCTTGCCAAAGGCGCCGTTTCACTTTATAATGATGCGATACGGCGCATTTTTTGTACCGTTTTTTGGGAAAGGCAGGCGGAATGCTGTGGAGAACAACCCTGAAAAATCCAATTTTATTTGGGATATCGTCCAGGAGGACATCGCCAGCGGCCGCACCAAAGCCGTCCGCACCCGCTTTCCTCCCGAGCCCAATGGCTACCTGCATATTGGCCACTGCAAGGCCATGGTAGCGGATTTTGCCACCGCCCAGCGTTTTGGCGGCCTCACCAACCTGCGCTTTGACGATACCAACCCCGCCAAGGAAGAGACCGAGTACGTGGAAGGCATCATGGAGGATATCCATTGGCTGGGCTTTGATTGGGACGGCGGGTTGTTCTTCGCCAGCCAGTACTATCAGCAGTTCTATGAGATCGCGGAGGATTGGATCCGGCGCGGCCTGGCCTATGTGTGCCAGCTGACCCCGGACCAGGTGCGGGAATACCGCGGCACCCTCACCAGCCCCGGCGTGGACAGCCCCTATCGCAACCGCCCCGCCGAGGAAAGCCTGGACCTCTTCCGCCGCATGAAGGCGGGAGAATTCACCGAGGGCAGCATGATCCTGCGCATGAAGATCGACATGGCCTCTCCCAACATGAACATGCGCGACCCCGCCATGTATCGTATCCTCCATCAAGAGCACCACCGCACCGGCAATACCTGGTGCATCTACCCCATGTACGATTTCGCCCACCCCCTGGGCGACGCCCTGGAATGCATCACCCACTCCCTCTGCTCCCTGGAATATGAGGACCACCGCCCTCTGTATGATTGGGTGGTGGATCATTCCGCCCACATGCTGCCTTCCAGACCGCGGCAGATCGAGTTTTCCCGCTTGAACCTTACCCGTACCATCATGTCCAAACGCTACCTGCGCATGCTGGTGGAGGGCGGCTATGTGGCCGGGTGGGACGACCCGCGCATGCCCACCCTGTGCGCCATGCGCCGCCGGGGCTTTCCGCCCCAGGCCATCCGTAATTTTATCGACCGGGTGGGCATGTCCAAAACGGATAGCGTGGTGGATTGGGCCTTCCTGGAGTATTGCGTCCGCGAGCGTTTGGGCGATATCGCCCCCCGCGCCATGGCTGTGCTGAAGCCCTTGAAGGTCATCCTCACCAACTGGCCCCAGGATCGCAAGGAAGCCCTTACCCTGGAAAACCACCCGGAGCATCCCGAAATGGGCGTCCATACCGTTACCCTCACCCGGGAGATCTATATTGAGCGGGAGGACTTCATGGAAGTTCCCGCCAAGAAGTACTTCCGCATGTTCCCCGGCGGGGAGGTGCGCCTCAAAGGCGCATACATTGTGCGGTGCGACGGCTGCGAAAAGGACGCCCAGGGGAATGTGATCGCCGCGCATTGCACCGTGGACATGGACACCAAAAACGGCACCGAGGGCGCCAACCGTAAGGTGAAGGGAACGCTGCACTGGGTGAGCGCCGACCCCGGGGAGCATGTGCCCTTTGAAGGCAGGCTGTATGAGCCCCTGCTGCGGGAAGAGGGCGAAGCCGGGGAAGAAACCTTGGCGGAAGAGGCTATCGATAAAAAAGAGCAGTTCCTGGCGCGCCTCAACCCAGACAGCCTGACCATTTGCCACGGGTATTTGTCCAAGCGCCTGGCGGAGGCTGTCCCCGGCCAGTCCTATCAGTTCCTGCGGATGGGATATTTTTGCATGGACCCGGACAGCAACCCCCAAAAGCCCATCTTTAACCGGGTGGTGGGGCTGAAAGATACGTTTAGCAAAACATTGGGGGCAGCGCCCCAGGCATCCCCCAAATAAGGAGGCTTTCTGCCTATGATTCGAACCCGGTTTGCGCCCAGCCCCACGGGCTATCTGCATTTGGGCGGGCTGCGCACGGCGCTGTATACCTATCTGTTTGCCAAGAAACATGGCGGGAAGTTCATCCTGCGTATTGAGGACACCGATCAGGAACGGGAGGTGCCCGGCGCGGTAGAGCTGATCTACCAGAGCTTGAGGCAAGCGGGGCTCCCCTACGACGAAGGGCCGGATGTGGGCGGCGATTTTGGACCCTATATCCAGACCCAGCGCAAGGAGCTTTACCTGCCCCTGGCCATGAAGCTGGTGGACAGCGGCGCGGCGTACCCCTGCTTTTGCACCAAGGAGGAGCTGGCCGACCGGCGGGAGAAAGCCGAGGCGCAGGCCCCGGGCCAATGGAAGTATGACAAGCACTGCTTGGCGCTGTCCAAGGAGGAAGCCCAGCGTCGGATGCAAAGCGGGGAGCCTTATGTGATCCGCCAGAACGTGCCCCTTAGCGGCACCGCCAGCTTTGAGGACGCCCTATACGGCCACGTGGAAGCCCCCTGCGATACCCTGGACGATAACGTGCTGATTAAGGCCGACGGGCTGCCCACCTACAACTTTGCCAATGTGGTGGATGACCATCTGATGGGCATCACCCATGTGATGCGGGGCGTGGAGTACCTCAGCTCCACCCCCAAATACAACCTGCTCTACGCGGCCTTCGGCTGGGAAGCCCCCACCTATATCCACCTGTCTCCCGTGATGAAGGACGCCAGCCGCAAGCTCTCCAAACGGTATGGCGACCCCAGCTTTGAGGATCTGCTGGCCCAGGGGTATGTGCGGGACGCCGTCATCAACTTTATCGCGCTGCTGGGCTGGAGCCCCGGGGACGAGCGGGAGTTTTTTACCCTGGCGGAATTGGTGGATGCCTTTGACCTGAAGGGCCTTAGCAAGGCCCCAGCCATCTTCAATACGGAAAAGCTGGTGTGGTTTAACCACGAGTACATCAGCCGCATGGCGTTGGAGGATTACCTGGCCCTGGCCACGCCCTGGTTTGACCAGGTGTTGGCCGGCAAGGGCATGGATTACCGCTTTTTGGCCCAACTGATGCACACCCGCACCGAGGTTTTTGACCGGGTGCCGGATCAGGTGCGCTTCCTGGCGGAATTGCCGGAGTATGACACGGCCCTGTATACCCACCAGAAGATGAAAACCAACAGTGATCTGGCCCTTCAGACGCTGCTGCTGGCCAGGCCCGCCCTGGACGCGTTGCCTGAGGACGGCTTCACCGAGGAGGCTGTGAAGGCGGCCCTCATGGGCTTATGCGAGCCTCACCAGCTGAAAACCGGGCAGGTGATGTGGCCCGTGCGCATCGCCCTTTCCGGCCAGGCCTCCACCCCGGGCGGCGCAACCGAGATCGCTTATCTGCTGGGCAAACGGGAGAGCCTGCGCCGCGTTGATGCGGGGATCGCAAAGCTGAAACAACAAGGAGAAGCATGATGGAAGAGCAACGCAGCTATCATCCGGAACAGATCGAGCCGAAATGGCAGCAAAAATGGGAGGAGAGCCGCGTATTTGAGGCGGAATTCCCCAGCAAAAAGCCCAAGTATTATTGCCTGATCGAGTTCCCGTATCCCAGCGGAAGCGGGCTGCACGTGGGGCATCCCCGCAGCAACACCGCCCTGGATATCATCAGCCGCAAACGGCGCATGGAGGGCTACAACGTGCTGTATCCCATCGGATACGACGCTTTTGGCCTGCCCACTGAAAACTATGCCATCAAAAACAAAGTTCACCCCGCCACAGTGACCCGGGAGAATATCCAGCACTTTCGCAGCCAGCTGAAACGCCTGGGCTTTGGTTTCGATTACAGCCGCGAAGTGGACACCACCGATCCCGCCTATTACAAATGGACCCAGTGGATCTTTTTGAAGCTGCTGGAAAAGGGCCTGGCGTACAAGGCCGAAATGCCCATCAACTGGTGCCTCAGCTGCAAGTGCGGCTTGGCCAACGAGGAGGTCGTGGGCGGCGTATGCGAGCGTTGCGGCGGGCAGGTGGTGCGCCGGGTGAAAAGCCAGTGGATGCTCCGCATCACCGACTATGCCCAGCGGCTGCTGGACGGCTTGGATCATGTGGACTTCATTGAGAAGGTGAAAACCCAGCAGCGCAACTGGATCGGCCGCAGCGAAGGCGCGGAGGTGGACTTTGCGGTTGCGGGCACAGACGACAACATTCGCGTGTTTACCACAAGGCCCGATACGCTCTTTGGCGCCACCTACATGGTGCTCAGCCCCGAACACCCCCTGCTGGACAGCAGACGGGACAAAATCCGCAATCATGCCGACATTGAGGCCTACCGCGTGACCGCCGCCAAGAAAAGTGACTTTGAACGTACCGAGATGGCCAAGGACAAGACCGGCGTGGAGATCAGCGGCCTTCGGGCCGTCAACCCCGCCACAGGCAAGGAAATCCCCATCTGGGTCAGCGATTATGTGCTGATGAGCTACGGCACCGGCGCCATCATGGCCGTGCCTGGCCATGATGCCCGGGACTGGGAGTTCGCCACCAAGTTTGGCCTCCCGGTGGTGGAAGTGGTGGCTGGGGGCGATATTGCCAAGGAAGCCTATACCGACATCCAGCAGGGCGTCTTGGTGAACAGCGGCTTCCTGAACGGCTTGCCCGTGCCGGAGGCGAAACAGAAAATCATCGCCTGGCTGGAAGAAAAGGGGCTGGGGGAAAGAAAAATCAATTACAAGCTGCGGGATTGGGTGTTCAGCCGCCAGCGGTATTGGGGCGAGCCCATCCCTGTGGTGAACTGCCCTCATTGCGGGGCGGTGCCTGTGCCGGAGGATCAGCTGCCCGTGCTGCTGCCCGATGTGAAGAACTACGAACCCACGGATGACGGCGAAAGCCCGTTATCCGCCATGACCGAGTGGGTGAACGTGCCCTGCCCCCGCTGCGGCATGGCGGCCAGGCGGGAAACCGATACCATGCCCCAATGGGCCGGAAGCAGCTGGTATTTCCTGCGCTATTGCGACCCTCACAACGACGCCGCCTTTGCGTGCAAGGACGCTTTGGATTACTTCATGCCCGTGGACTGGTACAATGGCGGCATGGAGCATACCACCTTGCATCTGCTCTACAGCCGCTTCTGGCATCAGGTGCTCCACGATCTGGGCCTGGTTAGCGCCCCCGAGCCTTATCAAAAGCGCACCAGCCACGGCATGATCCTGGGCGAAAACAACGAAAAGATGAGCAAGTCCAGGGGCAATGTGATCAACCCCGACGATATTGTGGACGAGCTGGGCGCCGATGCGTTCCGCCTGTATGAGATGTTTATGGGCGCCTTTGACCAAGCCATCCCCTGGAGCACCAACGGCGCGCGGGGTTGCCGCCGCTTCCTGGAGCGGGTGTGGCGCTTGCGGGACATGGTTCAGCCCGGCAAAGGCTTTCGGCCTGAGCTGACCCCCTTGATGCATGAAACCATCAAAAAGGTGGGCGATGATTACGAGGCCATGAAGTTTAACACCGCCATCGCCGCCATGATGTCCTTGGTGAACGAGTTCTACGCCGCCGGTGGCGCAACGAAGGATGAGCTGCGCGCTTTGCTGCTGCTGCTGTCTCCCGTGGCCCCGCACATTTGCGAAGAAATATGGGAAACCATGGGCTTTGGCGGTGTGCTGGCCCTGACCCCTTGGCCCCAGTATGATACCCAGGCCATGAAGCGCAGCCAGGTGGAAATTGCGGTGCAGGTGGCGGGCAAAGTGCGCGGGCGTATCTTCGTATCCCCGGACATGACCGCCGAGCAGGCCGCTACGGCGTTGCCTGTGCTGCCCGAGATTCAAGAGATCGTGGGGGATCGGCAGATCGTAAAGGTGATCTTCGTGCCCGGAAGGCTGTGCAATTTGATCGTGAAGGGATAGGGGCAAGGGAATCAAAGGAGGGGAGGTCTCCCTGTTGTCAGTGGAACGAGTGCGAAGCTATCTTTCCCCTTTTGGGTTGGAAAGCCGTGTGCTGGCCTTTGCGGCATCCTCCGCCACCGTGGAGGAAGCCGCCGCCGCCGTGGGCTGTCCCCCCGCGCAGATCGCCAAAACCATGGCCTTTTTGCTGGACGGCCAGCCCATCTTGGTGGTGCTGGCCGGGGATACCAAAATCGACAACGGGAAATACAAAAGCCGCTTTCATCAAAAAGCGGTCATGGCCCCCCTGGCGCAGGTGGAAACCCTGGTGGGCTATGCTGCGGGCGGCGTGTGCCCCTTTGACTTGCGGGAAGGCGTGCCCGTATACTTGGATGAGGCCCTGCGCCGCTTCGATTTCGTATACCCGGCCGGGGGCGATGACCACAGCGCCGTCAAGCTGACTCCGGCAGAATTGGAAAGCGTGGCCAAGGCCATGGCCTGGGTGGACGTGGGCAAGCCGGCAGGGTGACCCGGCAGAGCAAAAAGGGCGCAAACGCGCTTTTTTTATTTGCTCCGCACTTTCACCGGTATCTTTTTTCCCCGGGGAAGGGTGATTTCGGCATCTGGAGAAGGGATGGGGCCATCTGTGGGCTTCGGGACCGGGGCGGCGGGGGCCTGCTGGGGCGGCTGCGGGGCGGGGCCCTGGTCGTAGGTAAGAATGACTTTGATGATGTTCAGCAAGACGGGGCCCCCCAGCAGGCCTAAGAAGCCGAACATGCGGTAGCCCGCATACATCGCCACCATGGTGGCCAAGGGGTAAAGCCCCAGGTTTTTGCCTACGATGCGGGGCTCAAAAATCTGACGAATCACAATGGTGCCCACATATACGCAGGCCATGAAAATCCCCGTGAAAAGATCCCCCGTCAAAAAGCCAAACAGGCTGAGGGGAATCAAAAACAGGCCCGCGCCAATCACAGGCAAGGCGTCCGCGATGCCGATCAGCAGGCCAAGCAGCAGGCCATAGGGGATGCGGAAAATCAAAAAAACAGAGATCAGAAAAAGGATGATGATCAGCGACACGTTGAGCTGGCTTTTGACCTGGCCAAAGAGGGAGCGGATCAGGTTGGTTTTGATCACCAGGCCATGGCTGCGCACATCCTGTGGAAAGGTGCGGTGAAAAAACGACCCGATCCGCGCCTTGTCCGCGGTGAGATAATAGGTGCCCATGATGGTGAGCACCACCGACAGCACCACGTCCACAATCGACATCGCCGACCGCCACGCCCCCGCGGTAATCCAGCTGGTGAGCGACGTGGCGCCCTGCGCTACCATTTGGCTAACATTAACGATCACATTGTCCAGCACACCCTTGGCATAGGACGGCAATACATTTTGATATTGGGCATACTGATCCTGGAGCCAGGGGATTGCCACCGAGTTGGTCCAGCGTAACATTCCCGGAACCGCGTCCTTCAGGGACACAACCTCCCGCCAGAGCCGCCCGATGGCCAGGGTTAGCAGCACCGCGGCCAGCCCAAACAACAGCAGCATTCCAAGTAACGTGGCGATGCTGCGCCCCATTTTCCATTTTTGCAGCCAGCCGGAAACCAACCGCACAAAGGGCTCCAGGATGAAGGAAAAAACCGCCGCCAAGACAAAGGGCCAACAATACGGAAAAACCGCAACCGCCAGCCACGCGCTTAGAAGCGTGACAGCAATGAGCAAACATTTGCGCGGGATGCCGTTCATCCGCTGGTTCCATTGTGAAAGCTTTGCTAGCATTATCTGCATCGCGGCGCCCCCTTTGCCAATACTTGGGCCTATCCAGATTGTAGCGGATTTGCCCCGAATTAGCAAGAGCGATACAGCAAAGCGGCGCCGGCCTGCCTGGCCCGCGCCGCTCTACGCGCCCCTTATGCCCCTGTGGTCGCGCTGGGCTGCGTCGTGTTTGAGATGTTGTTGGTGTTTGTGCCCGGCGCCATGCCGTTGACGATCTGATTGCTCAGCTCCAGCATCCTTGTCTGCAACTCGGCAAAGGTGATCTCGCTCTTTTCCACCTGTGCGCTCAGCTGCTGGATTTCCTTTACCAACTCGGCATCGTCCGTCACATGCACCACCGTGACCCCTTTGTCCGCCAGCGTCACCCGTTGCTCCACCATCTGCTTCAGCCGGTCCGTCAGCCCGCCCTGATACTGGGTCCCATATTGGACGCCTACGATGCCCATGTTCCCAGCCACCAATACGTCCGCATTGCTCACTTCCGACAGCTTTTCGACTTCCTTTTTGGCCAGCGCGCTCACCCGAGCCGCGTCCTCAATCGTCATGACCCCCGCGGGGGCCGCTGCCGTTGCCTGTGGCATCGTCGTCGCCATGGGCGTTGCCGTCATCATTGGGCTTACGCTGGGGCTGGGACTGGGCAGCGTGTCTGCGTTGCTGGTGCAGCTAGACAGAAGCCCCATGCACAAGGCCAAGATCACCAAGAGAATCCATCTTTTTTTCAATGTGGTTCGCCTCCTCGCGGCTATTGTGTGCAAAAGCTTCGGGCCGTATCAGAGTCAAACATTGGTTGGATTGTTGGTTTGTGGGTAAAAAAGACCCTTTGGCAAATCAAAGAAAAAAACCGCCTCATGGACGCCCTGCGGCCGCGCCACAAACATCATCGTTGGAATGCCCGCCCGCGCGGCCATCCGTAAGTCCATAATGCGCACGCGCCACAATCATTGGCGGCAATGCTTTGCTTATCGGACATTTTGTGTTTTGTGAAAATTTTTCGCGCCCTCTCCGCCTTGACGTGGACGCCGCCTTTTTGTATAATAACCCGTATCTGTGCGTAAATCCAGGAGAGGGGGCCGCTGCCATGCCGAGCCATTTCGCAAAGGTTTTGGTTTGCTTGGGCCTGGCGCTGCTATCCCTCACCTTGCTGAGCGCCCTGGTAGAAGGGCCGCAGGATGCGGCGGTTGGGGAGCAAGCGGCAAGGGAGACTCCGGTGCAAAGCGCCGATGAAGAGCCCGTACAGGACGCTGTCCTGTGGCCCCAAGCGTTGGGCATGCCCGACGGAGCAGGGCCTAACATCGCGGTGTCTTTGGCCTGCCGGGGCCGCGCCCTGCCCATGGAATCCCCCTGCCTGGCCATTCCCGCGCCGGCCCCCGCCCGGGATGCCAACGGCCGTGTGGTGGCCGCTGCCAGCTATGTGCGCAGCGTGTATGTCATCTTCGACCCCATGGGAACCTTCGGATAAACCCGCCTTTCTTCGGCAACCCCTCTGAGCATCGGTTCATTACGCGGGCTTCCCGCATCAATAAGGATGGAATATGCTATGAACAAAACCTATAAGCGCCGCAGGTTCCGCCTCTCCAAGCGTACCGGCGCGGTCATCGCGCTGTGCGTCACGCTGGTCCTCACCCTCTGCGTGGGGTACCTGGGGATGAACGGCACCTGGCTGGACAACCGTGGCCTTTGGAGACTCCTCCCCTGGCTGCCCACCTCGCAGATGGACAACTGGCCCGATAGCATCGCCCTGGGACTGGATCTCAAGGGCGGCGTGTATGTGGAATATGAAGCCACCATGGAAGAGTCCATGCGTGCCGAGGGCCACAGCTTCGATACCCTGCTGGACAATACCATCTCCATCATGGGCCAGCGGCTCACCGAGAAAGGCTACCCCGAAGCTACCGTCAGCCGTTTGGGCGCGACCGGCATCCGCGTGGAGATCCCCGACGTCACCGATCCCGCCGCTGTCCTTAACCTCATTGGCACCCCTGCCAAGCTGGAGTTTCTGGACGCCGAGGGCAACGTGTTTTTGGAGGGCAAGGACCTCCGGACCGCTTATCCCACCAAGGATCAGGATGGCAAGCCCGCCATCTCCTTCCAGCTGAACAACCAGGGCGCTACGCTCTTTGGGGACATGACCGCCAAGAGCATTGGCAAGCAAATCACCATTCAGCTGGACGGACAGGCCCTGATGTCCCCCTCGGTTCACGAGCCAATTTATGGCGGCAGCGTGCTGGTTACCGGAAATTTTACCGAAGAAAGCACCCAGGATATCGCCCTCCAGCTTCAAAGCGGTTCTCTCCCCTTGGCCCTGCGCCAGGATAAGCTGGACACCATCTCCGCAACCCTGGGCGTGAACGCCCTTTCCACCAGCGTGAACGCCGCGGTGATCGGCATCCTTCTGGTGTTCCTGCTCATGGGCATTCGCTACCGCCTCTGCGGCGTTGTTGCGGATTGGGCGCTGTGCATCTACATCATCCTCCTGTTTCTCTTCATCGCCATCGTTCCCGGCATCCAGCTTACCCTCCCCGGTATCGCCGGTATCATCCTGTCCATCGGCATGGCCGTGGATGCCAACGTGGTGATCTTTGAGCGCATTAAAGAAGAGGTTCGCAATGGCCGGCCCATGGTTTACGCTACCCGTATGGGCTTTAAAAATGCCATGAGCGCCGTGCTGGACAGCAATGTCACCACCATCATCGCCGCGGTGGTGCTGCTCATATTCGGCACGGGCAGCGTCCAGGGCTTCGCCACCACCCTCTTGCTGGGCGTGCTCACCTCCATGCTCACCGCCATCGTCATCACCCGCTTCCTGATGACCCGGATGGTGCGCATTTTCCAAAAGCCGGGTCTCTACGTGGCCGGCGGCCACAAATTAACCGCAACGTCAACCCAAGAGGAGGCGAACTGAAATGAAAATCAAGAATCATGCCCGCATTTGCCTGATCGTCTCCGGCAGCATCATGGTCCTGGCGCTGATCCTCTCCTTGCTGGGCCAGGGCATCAACTTCGGCTTGGATTTTACCGGCGGCCTGAATATTAGCTATGACATGGGCCAAGCCTTTAACCAGGCTGATGTGGAGGCCGCCCTGGCCACCGAGGGTGTGGACGGCTACTCCATCGCCCACAGCGGCGCCAGCGGCCAGATCCTCCAGATTCGGATTCCCCAGATCTCCTCTCAAGAGGATATCCAAAACCTGCAAACCAACCTGGAAACGACCCTGCTGGCCACATACCCCCAGCTGAATACCCAGACCGCCACCGCCAGCTACGTAGGGCCTATCGCAGGAGCCGCCTTGATCCGCAACGCCGTTCTCTCTGTGTTGCTGGCTACGGTTATGATGCTGATCTACATCGCCATCCGCTTTGACCTGAACTCCGGCATCGCGGCCGTCGTTGGCCTGGTCCATGACGTGCTGATCATGATCAGCGCCATGGTTCTCCTGCGCAACTTCATCCAGATGAACAGCCCCTTCATCGCGGCGATGTTGACCATCGTCGGCTACTCCATCAACAACACCATCATCATTTTCGACCGGATCCGCGAAAACCACGCCAAGCCCGGCATTCATACCCAGCAGTTGGATCAGGTGGTGAACCTTTCCATCGGCCAAACCCTTGGCCGAACGGTCAATACCACCCTCACCACCTTGCTGACCATCGTGACCCTCTATGTCTTGGGCGTGGATGCCATCCGTGAGTTCTCCCTGCCCATCATTGTGGGCATTCTCTCCGGCGTATATTCCGCCAATATGATCAACGGCTACGTTTGGGCATGGCTGGAAGGACGCTGGCATGCAGGGAAAAAGGGAAAGAACAAAAAGAAAGCCCCTTTGAAGGCCAAGAAAGCCTAAGACGCACCAGGCGCACCGTGTTCCCGGCGCAGGCGATCAGAGCCGTACCCATCGGGTACGGCTCTTGTTTTGCCCCCAAAGGCGCGTTTGCTTTGTCAAAGCAGGCGATACAAGCGCGGCTAGCGCCAGGGCCACCGTATCTACGGCAGCGCGTAAACGCCCTTATCGGTTGTCCAGCTCCTTGCGAATCCGGCGCACGTCCTGGGCCAGGTTCAGAAAGATCATGATACTTCCTGTGATCACAAAGCCCAGCAGCAAAGAGGCGGGGATAAACACCGCCAGCCAGGGCACCTGTCCCAACAGAGGTTGAATTTGGAAAGCCTGGGCAGAACCCCAGGCATTTATGCCCACCACAACCAGGGCAAAGAGCAGCCATGCGAAGATTTTCATGCCAAAAATCCAGGGGGAAACAAGCCCCTTGCCAGGGTGGCCCCAGCCTGGGCGATGCTCCCGCGGATCGTCTCGCTCTGCCGGGGGTACCCTGCCCCCGCTATTTCCGGCCGCCCTGCCTTGGCCATTCCCGCCGTTTGTCCCAAGGGCTGCCGCTAGCGCAGGGCCATTGTCAGCCCCCATATCCCAAGAAGAGACAGCGGAGGGGTTTGGGAAACCGCTGGCGGCACCCATGGCAGCCGGGGAGGGGGTGGGGCGAGGGTAGGTCACCTCGCCAGAGGGCGCGGGGCGTTCCTGCTGGCGGGCCAGTTGCTGCTCGCAACGAGGGCAAGCATAGCCCTCTTCCCCGGTATCCTGGAGGTGGTAGAGGCGCATGGAGCTATTGCCACCGATGGGCTGGCCACAAAAGATGCATTGACTCATGATAAGACCTCCTGGTGGAATGTCTGGTGCAAGTCGCACATATAGTAGAGAGGGGAAAGAATACCCTTTTGTTGGAACGGAAGCCGGGCACGAAGGATAGGGAGGCGAATTCAATATGGCGCGACAGGGGACAGGCATAGGGCTGGCGGTGCTTCTAGGACTGCTGCTGCTTGGGCCGGCCAGCGGCATAGCGGAGGGGGATGTGGAAGCGGAGGCGACGCCCATGCCGGGCGCATTTCCCACGACGATGTATGTGTCTGTAGAAGCGGGAAGCTGCCTGAACGTGCGAGAGAAGCCCAGCACAGCGGGGGCGGTGGTGTTTCGGCTGGAGCGGGGGGAAGAGGTATCGGCGGAACAGATACGTTCAGGGTGGGCATACGTAAGCCGCGCAGGGGATTACGGCTGGGCAAGCCTAGAGTTTTTATCCTTGGGAACGCAGGACGTGGAAGCGGTCGTATCCATTCAATCGCCAGGGCGGGTACGCATGCGCGCCAGACCGGACGGCCCCCTAATCGGCTGGTTGGAAGATGGACAAACGGTGACGCTGCTGGGCGAGGTGGATGGAGAAACGTGCCGCTGGGCGCGGATACGGGTGAGGAGCCGCCAGGGCTACGTGATGCGTCAGTATGTAGACGGCACGCTGCCGGCGGCAGAAGCCGACGCGGATGGGGACGTTTTTGCGGGCCCCTCAGCGGAAGCCGCGATTTTGGCGGAGGAAAACTCCCGAACCCCTTAGCCCGTCCGCCCATACGCCTGCGCTATGATCAGATACGAGTTCCTTGCAAAGGCCGCGGTCCAACCGCTATTCCCCGCTGGCGATGCCTTGTAGGGCGAAGGTCACATCGCCCTGCTCATGCATGTCGGTTTGGAGCACGCCGTAAAAGTCCAAATCAATATCCTTGCGTACCCGGAAGGGATAGCTATAGAAGTCAAACCATGCGCGGTACTGGCCGTCGTCGGACTGGATCAGCAAAAAATCCTGGGGATAGCTGTCGCCCTGGGCAGGGTATTGTTCCACAACGCGGCCACGAATGTGGATCTTCATCTTATTGTTCTTGGCGTTTTCGGCCTGGCTATGGGTGATGTCCGCGTATTGGGAGGGGTCCACAGTCATGGCCGCTCCCGCCTGGTTCTTGTTCACCGCAAAGAGCACGCCTGATTTTTTGGGGCCGCGGCCAAGAAGGAGCAAGTATTCTCCAGCGGTTACGGTTTGGCGGCACTGTTCCTGATCGGCAAACTCGTTGGCCAGCAACTGCGCCGCGGTCAAGGCGGTTTGGGGGTGGGCCTTGGGAAAGAGGGCCAGCATCGTGGCCGTCATCACAGGGACGGGCGTGTCGGGATCGGTGCGATCCGGCCATGCCACCTGGAAGCTCCAGCTGGTCTTTCCAATTTTGTTGTAGGGGATGGTGACGGCGAACTCATCCAGGGCGAAAGAAAACACACCACCGGGGCCCTCCGGCAGGGAAATGGGGGACAGTTTCAATTCGCTCAGGCCCTCCTGGATGACCTTTTGGTAGGCAATGTAGATGCGTTTGAGGTGCGTGGGCAAGGCGATGGGCGGCGCAGAGGCCTCCCTGGCCAGGGAGGCAACGATATCGGCAAAGAGGAGGTCGCTCTCCTGGGATGTTTGGCCTGAAGCGGTGTACACCAGGAAGAGGGCTACGGCGTCGCGCATTACACAAAAAAGCCGGGCGGGGCGCGAAGGATCATCCTCCATGTGAAAGAGGGCTTGATATCCCCAGCCGCCCTCCCATTCCACGGGAGCCAGCCATTCTCCGGCGGCAGACCCGGGGGGCGGGGGCAGAGCGGCCAAGCCGGGTTCCAGGTGCTCAAAAAGATCCTGGAGATCCTCCCGGCTGCGGATCGGGGCGGGGGTGGTGCGGGCGAAAGCATGCAGATATCCCGCCTCCGGGGCCATGACGCTCTGGGCATAAAAATAGCGGTCGCTGCCGTCGTTGTCATATCGTTCCACCCAGCTGTCAGGCAGATCAAAGCTGAAGCCGGAGAGAAATACATGTTGTGTTGGGGCTGGCTGTTGGGCGCGAGCGGGAACGGCAATGAAAAGCGCCAGACAGCATGTCAACGCAGCGATAACGGTGTTGCGCATAGGGGCCTCCTGAGCACACAAAAATGAAGAAACGCTTCCATAGTATACCAGAGCAATGCGAAAGGAACAAGCCTGGCAATGGAGAAAAATGAAGGAATTTCTCGCTGCCGGCCTGTTTGGATGGACGCTGTAATTTCCGTTTTTTGGAAAACCATATGCAATCTGACCAGGTCTATCCCCCTGCCTGGGTGAGCTGCGTAAAACGGGCTGGATTAAAGCCGCCCTCGGCCAAGCCCGGCAAGGATCGCTTAGATGCATGCAAGAGCAAACCCGCAAGGGCCTGGGTTATTCTTGGCAATCAAGGCATCTTCGTTCCTGCATCACGGTGCCCACAAAGGCGCTGACCTGCTGGTGATCCGGGTGAACCCGATAGGCAGCCAGCGCTTCTTCGCTTTCAAACAAGCTGATCAGCGCCATATCACAAGTGCTGCTGGCCATGGGCTGGGTGATGACCCGCAGCTCCACAATCCCGGGGATGACCTGTTTCAACGCTTCCAGAGCATCCTTGATTTTCGCCGCATGGGCGCGTTTTTCCACGTCGGAAAACCTGCTGTCAAAAGTCCACGAAACGATATGCCGTACCATTATTTTCTCCTCCCGCTTTCAAACATCGCCCAGGCAAGGAGGGATTCCAGCCCCGCATGGACATCCCGGCGGCCTGTGCCCGTGGCGGCTTCTTTTTGCCCTTATGGCACAACCCTCACCCTGGCATACATCTTCTCCAGTTCCGCTGGGAAATCCTCCACAGGGCCATCGTGGGTAATCGCCAAATATCCTTGGCTGCCTGATTGGTCGTCGCTGAGATCAAAATAGGCGGTTCTGCTGTAGTCGTATGCGAGCTGCAACAAATAAGGGGTTCCATCCGCCAGCGCGGCCTGGGTGACGGAAGCGGGGTCAAAGGTCACGCCCATGCTGACCACGGTAAAAATATGCCGGTCGCCGGAGCGTTTTTCCAGGGCCATTTTTCCGGCCCACACTTCGGTTACCATCAGCTCACGGGTGTCCACCACCACGGTCTTGTTATTCTTGCTTAGCTTTAGCTCTACGTTGCTGTACACCCCGTCGCTCCAGTGATGGTCCAGTGTCATGGAGCGCATTGTGCTTGCCACCCGCCGGGCCTCCGCTTCGCATGCCTGCCTGAGGGTCTTTGCATCCTGCTTCTTCGTGAGGCCCCACACATCAATGTCCAGCATATAGCTTTGGCTGTACACTCCGGGCACCTCCAAGCAGGCCACCGCCAGGGGCCTGTTATGCCTTTTGTCCACAACGTCATACAGGGTGATACCGTCCTGCTGGCTAACCAAGGTCATGTTATACTTCCAGGCTTTCCAGCGGTTCTCGGCGCTTTTCACGGATTCCAACTGATAGCTATAGCACAGGGGGCTGTCCGTCAGGCCGTATTCCACCCAACTGGGGGAGAACAAATGGGGCACGGTCAGCTCAAGAGGCGGGAAACACAGGTACTCGAAACGGCCCCCTGTGGCCAAAGCCTGCATCATCACACCCCGGGGGATCAGCCAAATCTCGGGGTAGGAATCCGGCGTCCAGCTGTCGCCATCAAAGCGGACGCTACGGCTTTCAGGCGCGGGAGACAGGCTGATATCTGCTGCCAGGGCGGCCCACGTCCATAGGGTCACCAGCATGGCGGCCAGCAAAATAGCGACGGCTGGGTGTAGGGCGCGTCTCCTTTGGGCCAGCCGAATCTGATTGCGACGGCATGTCGGCAATGCGCTCATGGTGATTCCTGCTTTCTTTTGTGGGTTCTGCTTTTGTTTGCAAGGAGGAGATGTGGCGACACTTCCGGCCCACACCGGGAAAAGCGCTATGGATGACATTGCAAGACAGGGGAACGTACCCCCAGATCCATTTTCTGCCCTCATTCTAACCAACTTTCGCTCCCCTGTCAATGCGCCCGGGCAAAGCAAGGCGCGCCGCCCCAGGTGCGCCATGGCGGCTTTCGCTTGCGCTAAGCCTGTACCTGGCGCATCCTTCGTGGATGACCGGCATGCCCCCAGCGCCGGCTGTGCTGTTTTAATACACGCAAAGGTATGCCGTATCGCCCTGCACGTACACCTGCTCCGGCGCAAAGGCGTCCCAATTTCGGCCCTCAAACCGCTGCGCATAGATATCCGGGTCCATATCCACCAGCACCCGCCGGGTATTTCCATAAAAGTCAATGGCGTAAGGGATCACCCAGTCCAGCCCCTTGGCCGCCCGGTTGGTGTCATGGGTATAAAACTCAATGAAATCTTCATAAAACACCTGGCCGGACGAATCATAGCAAAGGGCTAGCTTCGTGGCTTTTTCCCCTTGCGCCTGCTCCTGAACCGCGATGGCCCGGTTCACCGCCAAGCAATACTCCTTGTCCAGCGCATTGGTGATGAATTGATCCATGGCAATGTTCTGCACCGTCCACACGTTCAGCGCCAGATAGATGACGCTGAGCGCCGCCGCAAGGATGATGGGTCCCTTGCGGCGACTGAGCTTCACGATGGGCACTGCCGCCAGGGCAAACAGCCCGAAATATCCGATCATTGTCCGCTGCGGCATCCAGGATGCGTAGGATACCAGGTGGGGCGCGTATAACAGCACATAGCACCCCGCCAAGGCCATCAGCACAAGCAAAACGCTCCCGACCCAGCCCTTGCCGCGGGCCCGCGCGCTGTATACCAACAGCGCCAGCATCGCCGCCAGATACCCCAGCGTGCTGTAATCCGGCAACATATGGTACGTGTCCTTCCAGAGGATCGTCTGGTAGTGATAGATCTGCTTCAGGTTCCTTAAATAGCGATCCGGCAGAAACACCGCGCGGCGAGGGTCCATGGTAAAGCCCGCGGACTCGATCCACTTCGCCAGCAGCTGGGTGGCGATGATGGCGGCCAGCACAATCGCCAAAACGCGCGCTCCCTGCCAAACCGTCTTGCGATTCCATGCAAAATCCTGGCGAAGCAACACCAGCAGCAGCGCATAGACAACAAAAAACACATAGAACACCTGGTAGATTCCCATGGAGAGCATCAAGAAGAAGAAGCTCAGCACACCGGGCCAGATTCGCCCCGGCAGGAGGAAGCAACCCACGGCCACCGTTACCAGGAACACAGCATGGCCCATGACCATCCCGACTTCCGGAAAGGCGAAAAAATCCACCATGAACACATTGACGAATGTCAGAAGCGTGGCGGCCTGCACCACCGTCACGCCCCAGGCGTCCACGGAGGGCAGTTCCCGCAGGATCATCAGGGATAGGCCCCAGGCTCCCAACGCCATGAAAACGAGCATCAATACCGTATAGACCAACTGATGGGATACGCCGCCCAGGCCCGCCGCTTCCCCCAGCCACACCAGCGCGGCCGATACGGGCCGGCCCGCGTTCATATAGATGATGGGAAATTGCGACGCGTCAAAAAGATAGAGAAAGGAGTCCGGCGCATAGCGGGGACGCAGGAACAGGCCGTAGGCCAGCAGCGTCAGCAGCAGATCCACGGCCAGCAGGTGCAGCGGCCGCAGGCGGAAGGGGTCGGATAGAATGGGGCGTCGCCAAAGGGAGGCCGGCTTTCGCTGGGCCTGCGGGCTGGGCTGGTTTGGCGCGGGGGGGATGGCATGCTGCATAAATGATCCTCAATGAAAAGAGTGGGGCAAAGGCCGGTTCGGCGCGTATGGCAGCGCAGCGATCCGGCACATACGGCTGATTATTTCACATTCGCATTTTTTTGTCAAATGCAAAGCCGCTCGGCCTGGTTGGGGGCCAGCGCCTTCCCGCGGGGCAGCGCCGCCGGCCTACGCGCCCATCCCCTCCATCACCTGGGTTTCACAGGCTTTCATGGCTTGCAGGGTCTGCTCCAGCAATTCATCCAACTCCCACTGAAGCTCCGCCGCGCCCTGGCGAATGATCTCCCGGGAGCAGCCCGCGGCAAAGCGCAGGTCCTTAAATTTCTTCTGCAAGCTGGAAAGCTCCATGTCCTGACAGCTTTTGGAGGGGCGCATCCTGGCTGCCGCCCCGATAAGGCCCGTGAGCTCATCGGCGGCAAACAGCACCTTCTCCATGGGATGTTCCGGCTTCACTTGGCTGCAAATGCCAAAGCCGTGACTGCACACGGCATGGACCAGCTCCGGGGTGGCGTTGCCCTCCGCCAGGAGCTGCGGGGCTTTTTGGCAGTGCTGGTCGGGGTATTCTTCAAAATCAACGTCATGGAGCAGGCCTACAATGGCCCAGAAATCCGCGTCATCGCCATAGCCCAGGCGCTGCGCATACCAACGCATCACGCCCTCCACCGTCAGCGCATGTTGCAGATGGAAGGGCTCCTTGTTGTGTTTTTGATAGAGGGCAAGGGCTTCTTGCCGGGTCAACCCTGCTGTCATGGAAAACCGCCTGCTTTCTGAAAAAAGTGGAACCGTTTTGACTTCGCCTTGGGGCGGCGCCTTCCGCCCGCTCCTGGGAGAGAAAATGCGCTATGCCTTGCCGTTTGCCCATGAAGGCTGCTCCAGAGGGTCAGACGACGTACTTGACATAGCCCATTTTCAGCAGAGCCTTGTAGGACGCCATCACCTTGGCAGGGAGCTCCTGAGGGATTTGAAAGCCCTGCCGGGCAAACACATCCATCCGCTGGAAATCTCCCACCAAGCTGTTGATGATCTCGCTTTCTTCCACCTGGGCCGCAAGCATGTCGGCCACATAGTCTTTCAAAGATGGATTCCCCGGCGCGATGACCACCTGGACCTGCGACCACTGCTTTTTCAGCGCCGCCCAGATCCGGCGCGTCATATAGGGTTTATGAACCGCAATGATTTTCTTTGGGCGCATTTTTTTGGTTGCCAGCATCTTTTTGACGAAGGAAATATTCTCACCCGTATTGGTGGCTTTGTTTTCAACCAGGATCGCTTCCGGAGGAACGCCTTCTTTTTGGGCAATTTCGGCAAAAAGCTCCGCCTCGGGCTTTGAAAAAACGCCCTTGGTTCCCTTTCCCAAATAGCCCGTAAACACAATTTTCGGCGCCCAACCCGCTTTGTATAGCTGTGCGGCGCGGATGGCAATCGTTTGATCGTGGCTGCCAAAGCCAACAATCACGTCCGCGGGCTCTAGGGGATGTTCCATGTACAGATAGTCCCAAAGATCTTCTGCATACACATATTTGTCCATCATTGCCGTTCCTCGCTTGATCCTTTCTGATGAGGCCTTGTATCCCTGATCCATGCCGCGCTGAGGGCTATTTCTGATTATAACAAAAATTTCCCTATATGGGTATATGTCATTTGCAGAAATCCTTTTGGCTTCACAAACTTTTCCCCAAACCCTGGCGTGCCCCTTGCAAAATCCGGCATATTTGGGTACAATACTGGGTGGTAGAAATAAGATTTGGTAGGAGGTTGCCCAATCATGATTAAGGTTGGTATTAACGGTTTTGGACGTATCGGTCGGTTGGTTTTTCGCGCCGCGATGGAAAACCCTAATGTGACCGTTGTGGCTGTCAATGATCCTTTCATTCCGCTGGATTACATGGCTTACATGCTCCGCTACGACACGGTGCACGGCCAGTTTCAAGGCACCATTGAGGTTGACGAGAAGAACAGCACGCTGATTGTGAACGGGGAAAAGGTAAAGTCCTTTACCTGCAAAGACCCCGCCGAGATCGACTGGAAGAGTGTGGGCGCCGAATACATTGCCGAGGCCACCGGTGTTTTTTGCGACACCTCCAGCGCCAGCGCCCATTTCAAGGGTGGCGCCAAAAAGGTGGTTATTACCGCCCCCGCCAAGGACAAGGAGACCCCCATGTTCGTGATGGGCGTGAATCAAGACAAGTACACCAAGGACATGCAGGTGGTATCCAACGCCAGCTGCACCACCAACTGCCTGGCCCCTCTGGCCAAGGTGATCAATGATAAATTCGGCATTGCCGATGGCCTGATGACCACCGTGCACTCCACCACCGCCACGCAAAAGACGGTGGACGGCCCCTCCAACAAGGATTGGCGCGGCGGCCGCGGCGCGGCGTATAACATCATCCCCTCCTCCACCGGCGCCGCCAAGGCCGTGGGCGTGGTGATCCCCGAGCTGAAGGGCAAGCTTACCGGCATGTCCTTCCGGGTACCGACCGCCGATGTTTCCGTGGTGGACCTGACCTGTACCCTCAAGCAGCCCGCTACCATGGATGAGATCAAGAAGGTGATGAAGGAAGCCAGCGAGTCCGAGCGCTGGAAGGGCATCATCGGCTACACAGAGGACTCCGTGGTCTCCAGCGACTTTATCCACGACGCCCGCACCTCCATCTTTGACGCCACCGCCGGCATCAGCTTGACGGATACGTTTGTGAAGCTGATTGCCTGGTATGACAACGAGTGGGGCTATAGCAACAAGGTTGTCAACCTGAT